>NZ_FNAJ01000001.1:900000-1123619 GCF_900101905.1 Myxococcus virescens
TCCAGGACGGACGCGAACTCCTCCGGCGCACGGGCGCGCACGAAGGACAGCGCCACCACGTCCGGCCGCACCTGCACGCAAGCCCCCTGCAGCGCCGCCGCCGGGGTGTCCGCGCCCAGCATCGTCACCCGCCACCCCTTGCGCTTGAGGTGGATGCCCAGCACCAGCAGGCCGCCTTCGTGGTGGTCCCCCGCCGGACAGGCGAGCAGGGCACGGGGGCCGGCAGGCGCGGGGGACAGAGCGTCATACACCTGCCGCAGACGCTGGCGGATGAGGGCGGAGGCCAGGTGCTCCCGCGCGACGTCCAGCCGTACGCCCATCTCCCGCAGCAGGGGCAGCAGGAAGCCGTCACAGTAGGCCTCCACGTCCATGACGGTCTGCGCGTCATCCAGCACGCGCGTCACCTCGTCCCCTTCCAGGGCCCCCACGGAGGACCAGAAGCGCTCGCTCAAGCGCTCGGCTTCGGGCTGCTCGCGCGGCGGCTCCATCTTCACCTGGGCGATGGCCTCGCTCACCGACAGGCCTTCCTCCTGGATGAGCCGGGCCACACGGCGGACGGCCTCCACCTCCTCGCGCGAATAGACGCGGTAGTTGTTGCCTTCGCTTCGCAGCGGACGCGGGAAACCGTAGCGCCGCTCCCAGGCGCGCAGCGTCGCCTCGCGGATGCCCGTCATGCGCGCGATGGTGCGGATGCGCAACGTCATGACGCCAGCCCCCGGGCCGCGTCCCAGCGCTCCGCCACGCCTCGCGCACCGGACACCCTGCGCGTGAAGCCCTCCATGGACGTCACCGCCGCCAGCCGCCGCACCACCGTCTCCAATCCCTCCTGGAAGACGGACATGTCACCGGGCGGATGCGGGGTGCCCACCTCCAGCAGCACGTCTGGACGCTCGTGTTCAAAGAAGCCGTAGCGCACCGCGATGGGCAGGCACTCCACCTTCGACACCCGCGCCAGCAGCTCCACGCCCCGCTCCAGTCGCAGTGGGAGCACGCCGAAGGGGCGGTGCTCGCCCTCCGGAAAGACGAACACCACCGCGCGGGGCTTGCGCAGCAACTCCTTCGCGTAGCGCAGCGACGCCACCGGCGACGTCGCGTCCTTGCGCCGGATGCTGAAGGCGCCAATGCGCGTGAGGAAGCGGTAGCGGCGCAGGTTCTCCTCATCCATGAGGCAGTAGCCGTCCCAACCCGCCGTCTGGCAGAGCTGGTTGAGCACGAAGCCGTCCCACCAGTTGGAGTGGTTCAGGTACACCAGCCGGCCCGGCCCTCCCGGCGGAAGCGCCCCACGCACCCACAATCCCCGGAACGCCGAGCGGAACTTCCATCCGATGTACCGGTCCCACGCCCAGCCCAGCGGACCGCCTTTCGCCGCGTGAATCACGACGCCCGGGCCTCCCCCAGCAGCGCCACCAACCCGGTGAACAGCGCCAGGCCCAGCGACACCAACACGCTGGTCATCAGGAAGAAGACCACCTCTTCCAGCGGCACCACGCCCAGGTACACGCCCAGGTGCTTGCCTTCACCGAAGTTCCAGATGCCGGTGGAGATGGCCAGGTGGTCCGCGATGGACAGGTACAGCCCCATGATGAAGGCCGGCGGCAGCACCGCCTTGAGCACCGCGCCAGAGCGCTCCTTGTAGTGGCGCACCAGCACCACCAACTGGAAGGCGATGACCGGCAGCGTCCAGCCCAACAGGTGGATGAGGTATGCCCACTTCGTCTCCATCATGGCGCCACCTCCCGAGCCGTCAGCGCGCCGTCAGCGCGCGCCCCCGTCTCCGCCGCGGGCCGAGTCGCCTGGGCATCCGGCGCCAGCGCACGCGCCAGCCGGGCCTGGGCCCACAGCCCCACCAGCAGCGTCTGCAGGCCGAAGAAGAGGTACTCCTCCAGAGGCAGGTACCCCAGCTTGATGCCCCAGATGCGCTCGGGGTCGAAGCCCCACAAGCCCCACTTCACCGCCAGGTTGTCCCAGGGCGACGTCGCCGCGTACACGACGATGAGCAGGAGCCCCATGGGCGCCAGGCTCCTGGCCGTGAAGGTGCGGCGGTAGCGCCACGCCAGGAAGAGAATGGGCACCACCACGAACAGCCCGAGGAATCGCGCGTACGTCATCCGGGTCCTCCACTCAGCTCCGGAGCCACCCGTATCATTCGGCCTCCGGGTCGCACCGCATAGGTCTGCCCTCGCCACGTCACCGTGCCCTGCCGCCACAGCGAGCGCAGGAAGGCCGCCAGCAAGAGCGCTTCGCCCAACAACCAGTCCGTCACCGCGTAGGCCCTCCCCGCGTCCGCCGCCGGCGCGTGGAGCCCGGCCAACCGCAGCGCCAGCAAGGTCCGCACGGCCACCAATCCCACCACCGAGCCCGCCAACACGGGCGACCCCAGCGCCGCGGCCAGCACCGTCAGCGGCAGCGTCGGCGTGAAGAGCAGCGGCACCGTGGGATACAGCGCGGGCCGGTGACTGGCCAGCACCTGCATCCAGCGCGTGAAGCGCGACAGGGGCGCCGCCCAGGGCACCTCGGCGTCCAGGGGAACCACCGCCGGGGCGCGACTCAGCACCACGTCCAGTCCCTGGGCGTGAAGACGCCTGGCCAGCTCCAGGTCCTCGCCGATGTGGTCCGCGAGCCGCCGCAGCGACTCCACGGCCACGGGAGACAAGCCCAAAGCCTTGCCACACACGGCCTTGGCCCCCGCGCTCATCGCATCCAGGGCCCGGAAGCTGTGGTGGGTGTAACGCAGGAGGCCCGCCATGGCCCGGCTCGCGCCGTCCCGAGGCCCGACTGGCAGCGGCGCCGCGGTGCTCAGCGCGGCGCCCGCGGCCACTGGCACGGCCAGGCCTTCCACCAGCGCGCCCGTCACCGCCACGTCCGCGTCCACCGACAGCACCACCCGGTCGCCCACGGGCAACACGTCCAGCGCATAGAGCAGGTGTCCCACCTTCCGGTTGGGCGTCAGCGGATCGCTGGGAAGCCACCGCACGCCCGGGGCGAGCCGGGGACGGTAGGGCGACACCACCACCTGCTCCAACGGCCCGGCGTAGTCGATGGACTGTGCCAGATTCTCCAGCTCTCGAGGCGTGGGCGCGTCCACCGGGCGCAGCAGCAACACGGGCGGCAGCGCGCCGGGCCGGGGAGCGGCGCCCGCCCGTGCGCGCGACAGACGCACGCACGCCACCGCGCTGAAGCCCGTGGCCACGGCGCACCACGCCAGGGATGCGAGGACGAGCGCGCTCATGCCGCCCGTCCCATGCGCGTGCGGAAGTGCGCCATCCAGCGGATGAAGGGCGAGTGGAAGCGACGGAAGTCCGCCACCTCGCCCAGGGAGTCCAGAGGCCCCTGGCGCGCCTCCAGCCGCGCGTAGAAGGGCGACGACTCCAGCAGCTTCGGCTGTCCCACCACCACGTTGCCCGCGTGCAGGCGTGACGGCACGCGCAGGCCCCAGCCGGTGATGTGGGTGGGCCGCGCCTCCACCAACGCGGGGCCCCGTTCGCAGCGCACTCCGCGCGCGCCCGCCACCACTCGCAGCGGCGCGACACCTTCAGGCAGGTGGTAGTCCACCACCGTCTCGTCCTCGCGGTGCGTGCGAGCCCAGTGCCACCCCGACAACCGCGCGCCCAGCAGCTCTCCGCCGTGGTTGGTGTCGTGGTAGCCCAGGCCGCGCGCCTCGATGCCCAGCGAGGACACCTCCAGCCGGGCCTGCGAACGAGGCGCCAGCGCCTGCCAGTAGTGCGGCAGCCCCGGCATGAGCTGCACCACCTCGCCCACGGGCGTCATCGGCTCCAGCGTCAGGCTCGCGCGCACGGGCCGGCCCCACGGCGCCGTCCCGTCGTCCACGGCCATCCGCACCGTGCCGTCCCCCTCATACGACAGCGTGGAGCGACCGATGCGCAGCCGGCCCGGAGCATCCAACTCCGCGCGCGCGTACTCGCTGAGGACCCACAGCCGCCGCACACCCGCGTGGTACAGCGCGAAGTTCACCGCGCTGTGCTCCAGCGGCCGTCCGCCCCGCCGCGCCGCCACCGAGTACCGGGGCGAGAACAGCGAGCCCAGCATGAAGATGCACACCGCGCTGTAGGGCCCCGCGGTGACGTCCGCATAGAACCAGCGGTAGGTGCCCGCCGCGTCTGGCAGGGCGGGGAGTTTCGCCAGGCACATCATGCGTCCCTCCGGAGGTGCTGCGAGGCCAGCTCCGCGGCGAAGCGACCGGACAACATCACCAGCGGCACGCCGCCGCCTGGATGCGTGCCGCCGCCCGCGAAGAACAGGCCCGGCGTGTTGCCGCGGATGCGCGGTCGGCGGAAGGGGCCGAACTTCCCGTGCGGCAGGAAGCCGTAGATGGAGCCGCCCGGAGCGCCCTGCGCGGCCAGGTCCACCGGCGAGCGCTGGCCGATGACACGCACACGCCCCTTGAGCGCCGGATAGTGTCGGCACAGGCGCTCCAGCATCTGCGCCTTCACGCGCTCGGCGCCTGCGTCCCAGTCGCGGGTGGCCTGCTCCGCGCCGCGTGCGTCCACGGGCAGCGCGGGCGCGTTCACCATGACGAACAACCCGGTGCGGCCCGGAGGCACCATGCTCTCGTCGGTGGCGGAGGGGTTGCAGAAGTACACCGTCGGGTCGGACGCGAGCTGTCCGCCGAACAGCTCGTCGAACTCGCGCCGGTAGTCACCGCCGAAGAGCACCGTGTGGTGCGGTAGAGCCATGCGGCCCTCCACCTCCAACAGCAACACGAAGCCAGACAGCGCCAGCGGCTCCTCCGCGCGAGCGAGCCGCTCCAGCGGGTCCGCGTTCACCACCACGCTGTCGAAGCGCTCCGTGCCCTCCTCCGGGCCCACCTGGTAGCCCTCGCGCGTGCGCTCGAAGCGAGCCCGCGTGTCCAGGTGGATGCGCACGCCCAGCCGGCGCACGGCCTGCCCCAGCGCCTCCACCAGCGCGCCGATGCCGCCGCGGACGTGGTGCACGCCATAGGCATGCTCGATGTGGGGAATCAGCGCGAAGGCCGCGCTGGCCTCGTAGGGTGACGCGCCCGTGTACGTGGCGAAGCGGCCCACGTACTGCCGCAGGTGGTCCGTCTTGAAGTGCCGGGCCGCCAGCTCGTGCAGCGTGCCCATCTTCATCCCCGCCATGACGGCCCCCACGCCGCGCTTCGCCACGCGCGTCATGAAGCCCGCCATGCCCTCGAAGGGCGCCTCCAGGTATGGCTCGCCCGCGGCCCGCCAGATGGCCGCGGCCTCCGTGTAGAAGCCGCGGATGCCGTCGCGCTCACCCGGGCGGACACCCGCCGCGCTCTCCGCCATCCGCTCCACGTCCTTGTAGGCCGTGAAGTCACACCCGTCCTCGAAGCGGTAGGCGCACTGCGGCTCCAGCTCCGTGAAGCGGGGCAGCAGGTCCTCGGCGCCCAGTTGCTGGAAGGTGCCACGCACCAGGTGCGGCAGCGTCAGCAACGTGGGCCCCGTGTCCAGGGTGATGCCATTCACGGTGACGGCCTGGGCCTTGCCGCCCAGCGAGGCGCCCCGCTCGAACAGCGTCACCTCATGCCCGTCCTTCGCCAGCAGCCCGGCGGCCGTCAGTCCACCGATGCCGCCGCCCACCACCGCGACGCGGGTGCGCTTCATGCTCCACCTCCCATGCGCCGCCGAAGCTCCGTCTTCATTCCCTCGCCACGCATGACGCCCTCACCCTCCCGCCCCGGTGGGGAGCAGCGGCATGCGCACCTCGCCCTGGGGGGCGGGCAGCACCGCGGCGGGCCGCACCATGGCCGCGGAAGCCAGCGCGAGCTTGCGGCGCGTCGTCACGTGGGCCCGGGCGCTGAACACGTCGTAGTCGCGCGCTTCGATGTCGCGCAGGATGTCGCCGTAGATGGCGCCCATCAGCCGCACCATCCGCTGACTGCCGAAGCCCGTCAGGTAGCGCACCCCGGCCGCCGCCCGCGCGTAGTACGCCCGCGAGCGCTCCACCTGGAAGCGCATGAAGGACCGCCAGCGCGCGTCCACCTGTCCGCGCCGCAAGTCGTCCTCCGACAATCCGAAGGCGGCCAGCTCCTCGGCGGGCAGGTACACCCGGCCGCGCTCCCAATCTTCGCGCACGTCGCGGAGGATGTTGGTGAGCTGCATGGCCCGGCCCAGGTCGGCCGCGGGCTCCACCGCCGCCGCGTCCGAGCACCCCAGCACCGGCGTCAACATCAGCCCCACCACACCCGCCACGCGGTAGCAGTAGAGGTCCAGCTCCGCCCAGGTGGCGTAGCGGTGCTTCGTCAGGTCCATCTCCATGCCGGAGATGAGGTCCTGGAAGGGCTGCTCCGGAATCCGGAAGTGGCGCACCGCGTGCTCGAGCGCGGCGAACTCCCGCGCATCCCACGGCGTCGCGGCCTCGCTGCCCTTCACCCGGTCCGCCGGCGGCCCCAGCTCGCGCGAGGCCAGCTCCGGCATGGGCAGGTACAGCTCCGCCACGCGCTGCCGCGCCCGCGCCAGCCGCACCGGCAACGCATCGGCCGCGCTCGCCGCGTCGTCCCCGTCCACCATGTCGTCCAGGCGCCGGCAGAAGGCGTAGAGCGCGAACGCCGCCTTCCGGCGCAGGCCGAAGAGCAGGTACGAGGCGAAGAAGAAGCTCTTGGCGTGATGGCGCGTCACCTGCTTCGCCAGCACATAGCCGCGCTCCACCAGCGCCTTGTCGACAGGCGGGCTCACGCGGCCACCCCTTCCCGCGACGTGGCGGTGGCCGTCCGAGGCGACAGCGAAACGCCCTGCGCATGGGCCCACGTCATCAGCCGCTCCGTCACCAGCCGCGCGGAGATGAGCACCGTGGGCAGCCCCGTCCCCGGCTGCGTGGAAGCACCGACGAAGAAGAGGTTCTTCACCCGCGCGTCCTGGTTGGACGGACGGAAGGGGCCAATCTGCGTGAAGTTCTGGGACAGGCCGAAGGCGCTGCCACGCGCCAGGTTGAAGGTGCCAGCCCAGTCATCCGGGGTGAAGACGCGCTCCACCTCGATGTCCGACTCCAGCGACGGGAAGCCCAGTTCCGCCATGCGCGCGAAGAACTTCGCGCGCACCTGAGGCCCCTCCACCTTCCAGTCCAGGTCCGGGTGCTGGTGCGGCACGGGCACCAGCACATAGAGCGCGTCCTTGCCCTCGGGCGCCAGGGACGCGTCGGTGCGCGTGGGCGCGTTGACGTAGAAGCTGGGGTCCTCCGGCACGCGGAAGCGCTCGAAGATGTCGTCGAAGGAGCCCTTGTAGTCCCGGCCGAACACCACGTTGTGGTGCAAGAGCTCCGGGTAGCGCCGCTTCATGCCCAGGTAGAGCATGTAGCCGCTGGACGTGTAGCGCAGCTTCTCCCTGCGCTTGAGCGTCGTCGCCTTCGGGTCCAGCAGCTTCTCGTACGCGTAGGGCAGGTCCGCGTTGCACAGCACCGCGTCCGCCTCCACCACCTCGCCGCCCTCCAACCGCACGCCTCGAGTCCGGCCGCCATCGGTGAGGATGCGCTCCACGGGCGCGCCGTAGTGGAAGCGCACACCCTCCTCGCGCGCCAGCCGCTCCAGGGCCTGGGGAATGGCATACAGGCCCCCCTTGGGGAACCAGATGCCCATCCCCAGCTCGGTGAAGGGCAGCAGGCCGTACACCGCGGGCGACGCATAGGGCGACACGCCCAGGTACATCGTCTGGAAGGTCATCGCCGCGCGCAGCCGCTCGTCCTGGAAGAAGCGGCTGACGTCCCCGTACATGCGGCGGTGGGCGCGGACCTGGAAGATGCGCGCGAGCACGCGCGGCGAGAGGTAGTCGCGCAGGCCCGCGTAGTTGCGCCCCACCAGGTGGTCCAGGCTCGTTCGGTACTGGACGCGGCCCTGGGCCAGGAAGGCGAGGTAGCGCGCGTAGCTGCCGGGCTCCACGCGCTCCAGCTCGCGGCCCATCGCGCACAGCTCTGACGTGAAGGTGACATCCGAACCGTCCCGGAAGTGGACCCGATAGTTCGGGTCGCACTTGAGCAGCGTCAGGTAGTCCTCGATGCGGCGGCCCACCGCGCGGAAGGTCTCCTCGAACACCTCCGGCATCAGCACGATGGTGGGGCCCAGGTCCCACGTGAAGCCATCCACCTGCAATCGGTTGCAGCGCCCACCCGGTCCCTGCGTCTTCTCGAAGACCTGGACGTCGAAGCCCTGGTGCGCCAGCCGGGCAGCGGCGGCCAACCCGCCCACGCCCGCGCCCACCACCACGATGCGCCTGCCCTGTATCGATGCACTCATGGCGTCCTCAGGCGGCGCGGTGGGCCAGCCGGGCGATGAGCGCGTCGAGCAGCTCTCTCACGCCGTTGGGATTGGGCAGCGACTGCAACGAGCGGCGGGCGGCCCGGGAGGCGCGCACCACCATGCGCTCACACGCGGCCCGGCCTCCGCAGGACTCCACCAGCGCGCGGGCCCGCGCCAGCGCGGCGGCGTCCTTCTGCTCCACCGGCAGCGCCCACAGCGCCTCCAGCTCCGTGCGCTCGGCCTCAGTGGCGCGCGCGAAGGCGGCCAGCACTGGAAAGGTTCGCTTGCCTTGGAGGAAGTCGCCGTCAGCGGCCTTGCCAGCGACGTTCGAATCGCCAAAAAGGCCCAGCAAATCGTCCCGAAGCTGGTAGGCAAGACCGACGTGACGGCCCACGCGCTCCAACCCCTCCACCAAGCCGCTGCTGGCACCGCCGAGCATGGCCCCGCACACCAGCGGGGCGCAGAAGCCGTAGCGCGCCGTCTTGAGATGCGCCACGCGCAGCGTCTGGAAGAGCGTCACCTCCGCCAGCGGCGCGCGGCCCAGGTCCAGGTCCAGGTACTGCCCGGCCGCCGTGTGACGGCACACGCCCAGGTAGTACTGCACTACGCCCGCGACGCACGTCAGCCCCGAGCCCAGCATGGCCTCCAGGGCGCGCGCGAAGAGGTGGTCTCCCACCACCACGGCCAGGTCCTCCCCCGCGCGTCCGGGCGCCAGCATCCGGTGCAGGGATGCGGCGCCCCGCCGCAGCTCCGCCTGGTCCGCCACGTCGTCGTGGATGAGGAGGAAGGTGTGCAGCAGCTCCAGCCCTGCGGCGAAGCGCCACAACCCGGAGGGCACCACCGCGCTCCCACGCGCCAGGCAGTGTCCCGCCATCACCAACGCGGGGCGGAGCCGCTTGGCGGGCCGCAAGGTATAGGCCCGGGCCTGCGTCAGCGCCTGTGTCCAACGAACGTCCAGGCCGGCCTCGTCGGGAAGTTCGAACAACTCCGCCAGCGAGGTCTCCACCTCCGCCTGGACCAGTTGCAGCCAGGCCTGCTCCAGAGGAAGCAGGCCCGTCGGCGACTGCGCATCGGGAAGCGTGAGTGCCATGCTTCTTTCCTCCGAAGAACCCGTTCCTTTGCTTCCTAGAGGTAGCGTTTGCGTCCAGAGCTTGTCAAGGGTATGTCTAAGGTTTGCGATAACCTTGTACACAGAGGTCCCCTCATGAAGGCGTGGATCGCAGGTGCGCTCTCCATCTCCCTGGCAGCGGGAAGCGCCCTGGGCGCGACGCCGGCCCCGGAGCCGGTGGACGCGACGTTACGCACCTCCGCGGGAAAGGAGGTCCGGCTCTCCAAGTGGCGCGGAAAACCGGTCATCCTGTTCTACGAGGACAAGGACTCGACCAAGCTCAACTCGACCCTGAAGAAGGAGCTGTTCGCCCGGGGGCAGGAGCGCGGAATCCTGGATGCGGCCTGGGTGCTGGCCGTCGCAAACCTTCAGAATTTCGACTTTTTTCCGGCCCGGCAGATTGCCCTCTCCTTCGTCCGGGACGAGGAGAAGAAGGTGGGCGTGCCTATCCTGGTGGACATGGATGGAGCACTGGGAAAGGCGCCGTGGAAGCTGCCGCTGAAAACGTCCAACATTGTGCTGCTGGACGCCGAAGGGGCCCTGGTCTACCGGCACTCCGGCCGAATGAAGCCGGATGAGCTGACGACCTTCTTCGCCGTCCTGAGCCGCCTGGTGGGCGTGGACCTGAACAACCCGGCGCCCTCGGAGCCCTCCCCGTGAAGGTGGCCGTCACCGGCGCGAGCGGCTTCCTGGGTCCAGGGCTTGTCCAGGGTTTGTTGGAGCGTGGACACCAGGTCCACGTCCTGGCCCGGAATGTTGAACAGGCCCTGGCCCGCCTGCCCGCCGGCGTGACGGGGGCGCCCTTTTCCGCCGGCTCGCCGCTGCCGCCCGAGGCCCTGGCGGACGCGGAAGCCGTCGTGCACCTGGCGGGCGAGCCGGTGGCCCAGCGCTGGACGCACGAAGGCAAGCACCGCATCCACGACAGCCGGGTGCTGGGCACGCGCGCGGTGGTGGCGGCGATGCGGGGCGCGGGGACGGTGCGGCGCTTCGTATCGGCGTCCGCCATTGGCTACTACGGCGGCACGCGCGGCGCGGAGCCGCTGACGGAGGAGAGCCCTCCGGGTGACGACTTCCTGGCCCGCGTGTGCGTGGACTGGGAGGCGGAGGCGATGCAGGCGCGCGAGTCCAGCATCCCCACGGCGGTGGTGCGCATGGGCGTGGTGCTGCACCCGGAGGGGGGCGCCCTCCACAAGATGCTGCCCCCCTTCCGCGTGGGCGCGGGCGGCCCGGTGGGCAGCGGCGAGCAGTTCGTGAGCTGGGTGCACCGCGACGACGCCAGGGATTTGCTCCTCTTCCTGCTGGCCCATCCCCAGGTGGAGGGCGTGGTGAACGCCACCGCGCCCACGCCGGTGACGAACGCCGTCTTCGCGCACACGCTGGGCCACGTGCTGGGCCGGCCGTCCCTGGTGCGGATGCCCGCGTTCATGCTCAAGGCGGCGCTGGGAGAGATGGCGAAGGTGGTGCTGGAGGGCCAGCGCGTGCTGCCCCAGCGCGCCCATGAGGCGGGCTTCGTGTTCCGGTACCCGGAGTTGGAGGGCGCGCTGCGCGACCTGCTGGCCTAGGGTGCGCGGATGGACGCGAAGACACTGGAGGCGCGGGCCCGCGCCGAGGGAACGCCCGTCATCGAATCGGACACCGCCACCTTCGTGTGGCGAGGCCGGGGCCCCATCTGCCTCCAAGGTGACTTCCAGGACTGGCGCGGCAAGCCGCTGCCCTTCAAGCGCGTGGCGCCCGGACTGTGGGCTCGCACGCTGACGCTGCCCGCGGATGCCTACGTCGAATACGCGCTGGAGGACCCGCGCGGCCAGCGCGTGGAGGACCCGCTCAACCGCCACCCTTCCGACAACGGCTTTGGCGGCATCAACCACTCGTTCCACATGCCCCAGGCCCGCTCGTCCCTGCCCGCCCGGCACCCGCGCGGCGCGCCTCGGGGCCGCGTCACCCGGCACGTGGTGGACACAGGAGACGTGGACCTGCCGGGCCAGCGCCGGGTGTACCTGTACGCGCCGCCCACGGACGCGCCGGTGCCCTTGGTGGTGGTGTACGACGGCGAGGACTATCTGCGCCGCGTCCGCCTGCCGGAGCTGGTGGACACCCTGGTGGCCGAAGGCCGCATGCGCCCGGTGGCCCTGGCGCTGGTGTGCAATGGCGGCGAGACACGCAGCATGGAGTACGCCTGCAGCGAGTACACGGTGGGGCTGTTGAAGTGGAAGGTGCTGCCGCTGGCGCGCCAGAAGCTGTCGCTGGTGGACGAGCGGCGCAGCCCCGGTGCCCACGCGGTGCTGGGGGCCTCGCTGGGCGGGTTGATGGCGCTCTACACCGGCCTGCGCATGCCGGACGTCTTCGGCCGGGTGCTGTCCCAGTCCGGGGCCTTCACGGTGGAGGGCCATGACTTCGTCGTCTTCGACCTGGCGCGCCCCCCACCCCGCCGCCCGCTGGACGTCTGGCTGGACTGCGGCCGTTTCGAGGGCTTGCTGGAGGGCAACCGCCGCATCGCTCCCGTGCTCTCAGAAGCTGGGCATCAGGTGGAACTCCGGGAGTACAGCGGTGGGCACAACTACCCTGCGTGGCGTGAGGACCTGGTCCACGGGCTGGAGCGCCACTTCCCTCCCCTGCCCGCCAAACGCCGGGAGTCATTGCGTTTTTCCGGGCGATGACGCGGGCGCGCCCGCCGTGCGGGGACACTCCGGCGGACGCACGTTAGAGGTGGGACGCAACTGGAGCCACACCGCGCCCGATAACCTACATGGGAATTCCCGGAGCTCTGTCCGCACCGGGCCCCATCCCTGGAGCCCCCATGTCTCGCATCGATGGTGGTAACCGTCCGTCCTCGCCCAAGGGCCCGGCGCATGAGCGCGCCAGCGCTCCGGAGCAGCGGCCGGCCTCCGGCACCGCCACCCAGGGGACGAAGGGCGTCCAGGCGCACCGCACGGTGCAGACGTTCCAGGGCCGCAGCGACTTCGAGCCCGACCGGCGCCCCGCCCAGCGCGGCGTGACGGCGCCGCCTCCGGACGCCACCGCCATCGCGGGCGCTGACGCGGAGCTGGAGCTGCTCTCCGAGTTTCCCGACCAGGCGGATGCCCAGGGCGGGCTCGCCTCCGCCATGCTTCACGCGCACGCGAACGAGCCCGCCTCGCAGGCCCGCATCGTCGAGCGCCTGAAGCAGGACGGCCGCCTGGAGTCGCTCTTCGGCGAGGTGTTCCGCGAGGGCAATCCCTACGTCGAGCAGCCGCACCGCAACGCCGTCGTGCGCGCGCTGGGGACCGCCATGGCACGGGGCACGGTGACGTCCGACGACCTGCGCGCCTTCGCTCGCGGCGCCTACGCGCAGGAGTGGCGGCAGATCGGCACCGAGCTGACGACGCCCCGCCCGCTCACGGAGAAGCCGTAGCGCACACGCCGGATGCACCCATGAAAGCTCTTCGTCGACGCACCCCCGGCGCGGGTCGCAGGAAAGCCATCAGCCGACGCTCCCGCTCGGCCCGGCGCGCGCATGGCACGTACCGGGCCCGGCTCAGGACGCGCCCGCCCAAGAAGTACCGGGTGCGGCTGCGGACCGCCCGCCGCACCCTCTGAACAGGCCCTGATGCCCGGCTCAGGGCAGCGCCACCTGCCCGGGTGACGAGCGGTGCCCCGTGGCGCCCAGGCCCAACGAGCCGTAGAGGCTGGAGCCCCAGCTCAGCACCGTGCCGTCGCGCTTCATGGCCAGGGAGAAATCCGCCCCGCCCGACACCACGGTGATGTCCGACAGCTCCCGCACGCGCTGGGGCTCCGTCCGGTTCGTGTTGTCCCCCAGCCCCAGCTGGCCGTGCGAGTTGCGTCCCCACGTCCACACCGTGCCCTTGAGCGCCACGGCGAACGTGTGGCGAGCCCCCGCGCCCACGGCGGACACCGAGGACAGGCTCGGCACCGGCCGGGGCACCAGGCGCATCCGCGTGCCGCTGGCGCCGTCCCCCAGCTGACCGAACGCGTTGTCGCCCCACGTCCACACGGTGCCGTCGCCCCGCAGCGCCACCGTGTGCGTCGCGCCCGCGCGCACGTCCACCACGCCGTCCACGCCCTTCACCACCACGCGCGAATAGCGGGTGGTGCCGGTGCCGTCTCCCAACTGGCCCGACGCGTTGTTGCCCCACGCGGACAGGGTGCCGTCCGAGTGCAGCGCCAGCGAGTAGTGGTCTCCGCCCGCCACGGCCACCACGCCCTCCAGCCCCTCCACCTGGATGGGCAGGGAGCGCGACTCCGCGGTGCCGTCACCCAGCTGGCCGAACGCGTTGTAGCCCCACGTCCACACGGTGCCGTCCGAGCGCACCGCCAGCGCGTGGTAGCCCCCCGAGCCGATGGCCACCACATCCCCCAGCCCGGCCACCTGCACCGGCCTGGTGCGCGGAGTGGACGTGCCATCCCCGAGCTGACCGAAGCCATTGGCGCCCCACGCCCAGACGGTGCCGTCACTGCGCAGCGCCAGCGAGTGCCAGGCGCCCGAGGACACGGCCACCACGCTCGCCAATCCATGCACCGCCAAGGGCACCGCGCGTCGCGTGGTGGTGCCGTCTCCCAGCTGGCCGAACGTGTTGTCGCCCCACGTCTGCACGGTGCCGTCCGACATCTGCACCACCGCGTGCTGGCCCCAGGCGCGCACGGTGCGCACGGGCGGGCGGATCTTCGGCCCATCGATTTTCACCGCCATCGGCGTCAGCTGCGGGCCCGTCTTCCCATCACCGAGCTGGCCGTACTCGTTGCTGCCCCAGGCGCGGGCGGTACCGTCCAGCAGCACGGCCACGGTGAACTGCTCTCCCGCGGCCACCGCCTCCACGCCTCGCAGCTCCGGCACCTGCCGGGGCCACATCCCCGTCGGCGAGGACGAGCCATCCCCCAGCTGCCCCAGCGTGTTGTCGCCCCACGTCCACACCGTGCCGTCGGCGCTCAGCGCCACCACGTGGTGGGCCCCCGCGGACATGGCGCGGATGCCCTTCAAGGTGGTCACCTGATTTGGCACGCTCCGCGCCTGGTTGGTGCCATCGCCCAGCTGGCCGGACGGGTTCGTGCCCCAGGCCCACGCGGTGCCGTCGTCGCGCACCGCCACCGAGAAGGCACGTCCGGCCGCCACGGACGCCACGCGCTCCAGCCCCTTCACGCGCACCGGCGTCAGGCTCCGCTCGGTGCCACCATCTCCCAGCTGGCCCGAGCCATTCGCGCCCCAGGCCCACAGCGCGCCGTCCTCGCCCACCGCCAGGGCGTGCGTTTCGCCCAGGGCCACGGCCACCACGTTGGAGAGGTACTTGAGGTGTGTCGGCAGGGGGCGGTCCGTGAGGGTGCCGTCACCCAGCTGGCCATTGGCGTTGCCGCCCCAGCTCCACACGGAGCCATCCGCGCGCAGCGCCACCGACGTGTCTCCACCCGCCGCCAGCGCCACCACGCCTAGAAGCCCCTCCACCAGCCCCGGCGTCACGCGCGGGGTGGTGGTGCCATCTCCCAGCTGCCCCCGCCCGTTCGCGCCCCAGGCCCAGACGGTGCCGTCACACGCCAGCGCCAGCGAGTGCTGCAAACCACTGGCGACAGAGCGGACGCAGGGCACGCCGCGCACGGACACCGGACTCGCGCGGTGGGTGGAGGTGCCGTCGCCCAGCTGGCCCGAACCATTCTCACCCCAGGCCATCACCGTGCCATCGGCGCGCACCATCAGCGTGTGCGCGCGGCCGACGGACAACCGGTCCACGCGGCCAATGCCACGCACCTGCACTGGCAGGGCGCTCCAACCCGCGGCGCCCAGCCCCAGTTGACCGAAGCGGTTGTAGCCCCACCCGCGCAACGTCCCATCCGCGTGCAGCGCGAGCACGTGCAGGTGGCTGGGGTGGAGCGCCTGGATGCCCGTCAGACCGGGGATGAGGGCGGGCCGCACGCGCGAGGTGAGCGTCCCGTCTCCGAGCTGGCCGTAACCGTTGTAGCCCCACGCTCGCACCGTGCCATCGCCTTGCAACGCCATGGAGTGGGAGCGGCCACCGCTGACGGCGGTGATGCCCTGCAGCCCCGGCACCTGCACCGGACGGAAGCGGTCCGCCCAGGAGCCGTCCCCGAGCTGCCCTTCCCCATTGTCGCCCCACGCCCACACCGTGCCGTCGCCGCGAACGGCCAGCGCATGCGCGGAGCCCGCCGCCACGCGGGTGACGTTCGCCAGTCCCTCCACGCGCACCGGACTCAGTCGCTGCACGCCACCGCCGTCCCCCAGCTGTCCCTCGAAGCCCTCGCCCCACGTCCACACCGTGCCGTCGGACTGCAGGGCCATGGAGAAGTACGAACCGGCGGCCACCGCCACCACCGCACCGAGCCCCGACACGCGCACCGGCGTCAACCGGTCCACCGTCGTGCCGTCCCCCAGCTGTCCCAGCGCGTTGTAGCCCCAGGCCCACACGCTGCCGTCGCTGCGCAGCGCCAGGACGTGACTGCCACCCGCGGCCACCGCCGTCACCGACGTCAGGCCCGACACCGCCACGGGCCGGGCGCGGTCCGTGGTGGTGCCGTCCCCCAGCTGTCCGGCGGCGTTGCGCCCCCATGCCCAGACCGTCCCATCCATGCCCACGGCGAGCGAATGGTGGGCGGCCGAGGCGACGCTGCGAACGCCGCCGAGCCCCTCCACGCGCACTGCGGCGTGGCGCTCGGCGGTGCTGCCATCACCCAGTTGCCCATAGGTGTTGCGGCCCCAGGCCCAGACGGAGCCATCCCCCAGCGCGGCCAGGGAGTGGAAGCTGCCCGTCGCCATCGACGTCACGCCCGCCAGGCGCATCACCGGAGCAGGCACTACGTGGCGCTCGGAGCCGCCGTGGCCCAGCTGGCCCGACATGCCTCCGCCCCAGGCCCAGAGCGTGCCGTCTTTTCGCAGGGCCAGCGCGTGCTGCGCGCCGCCCACCACCGAGGCCACCGCATTCAGCCCCGGCACCGGTCCCGGCGTGGCGCGGTCAGCGGTGTCTCCATCGCCCAGCTGGCCGGAGCCATTGGCACCCCAGGCGAACACCGCGCCCATGTCGAGCAGCGCCAGCGAATCCGAGTCCATGGAGGCCACGGCCTTCACCCGCTCGAGTCCCGGCACCTGCATGGGTACGGCGCGGTCATTCCACGTGCCATCACCGAGCTGTCCGGAGGCATTGCTGCCCCACGTCCACACGCCGCCGTCCTTGCCCAGCGCCAGCGCGTGGTAGGTGCCCGCCGTCACCTCGGTGATGCCGCTGAGCTCGGAGACCTTCACGGGAGACAGGCGCTGGGTGAAGGTACCGTCGCCCAACTGGCCGGAGCCATTGGAGCCCCACGCGCGCACCGTGCCGTCCTCGAGCACGGCTAGGGTGAAGTCGAAGCCCGCGGCGAGCGCGACCACGCCCTGCAACCCGGGAACCCGCTCGGGCGTGAGCCCCGGCTGCGTGTGTCCCCGGCCGAGCTGTCCGTGGAAGTTCGTCCCCCACGCCCACACCGTGCCGTCCTCGCGCAGCGCCAACGAGTGGAAGTCTCCGGCGGCCACCGCCACCACGCCGTCCAGGCCGGCCACCCGCATCGGCGTCGCGCGATCAGTGGTGGTGCCATCACCGAGCTGCCCGGAGCTGTTGCCGCCCCACGTCCACACCGAGCCATCCGCGCCCAGCGCGAGCGAATGGGCGTCTCCGGACACCACCGACACGATGTCCGCCAGCGCCGCCAGCCGCACCGGCGCCAGTCCCTGGAGGGACGTCTCCGCCCCGCCAAGCTGGCCGGAGCCATTGCCGCCCCAGGCCCACACGTCGCCTCCGGGTGACAGATAGAGCGAGTGCTGGGCACCCGCGGCAATGCGCATCGGCGGGGCCGTGACGACCACTCGCTGGGTGCGCGTGGCGTGTGGAGTCTCCGGCATGGCGAGCTCCCCCGAGGGCTCGCAGCCAACCATCAGCAAGGCGCTCAACAGGCACGTCAACAGGCGGCGCGTTCCCGCCATCATGTCAGGGGGCATGGGGGTCTCCTCGAGGAGGTGGTGCATGCGCGTCAGCCAGGCGGTTCGCCGTTACACACGCGGCAACCCTTCAGTGGCTTTCGGGCAGGCCGGTGTATACGGCCAACGCGCTGTCACTTGTATCGCGAGAACGGCTCAGGCGCTCTCTTGGCTGCATGCTGCAATCGCATGCGACGTGGGTTCGGGTCGCGATTGCCCCAGCTGCGAACACCCCGCGCGGATTGATGCGATGTCCGTGTACGAGGTGTTCACATTTCTTCACGCGGATTGCATTGCAGCGCGTCGCGCACGGGTCAGGATGGCGCACTGCATGGACACCGCGCGCTTCATCCTCTTCGCCCTCGTCACCGGCATCGCCACGGTCGCCGTCCACGTCTACCTGTACCGGCGCCTCTTCGCGGCCACGTCGGAGCACCGCGCATGGCGGCGCGTGGGCATGGGCGTCATGACGGTGCTGGGCACACTGCTGGTGCTGTCGTGGTCGGTGACGCGCTTCCTTCCCATGGACTCCACCTTCGCCGTGGCCACGGCGGTGTGGACGTGGATGGGCATGGCCATCTACCTGTTGCTCGCGCTCGGAGTGTTGGGCGCGGTGCGCAAGGTGGCGGCGCGAATGCAGCGCACACGCGGCGAGCCGGCGGTGGTGGAGTTGCGCGGTGGCGAGACGGCCTCGATGTCCCACCGCTCGACACACGCTGGCGGCACGCTGGCGGCGACGGGCACGGAGTCCGTGTCAGTGACTCCGGAAGCCCTGGCGACAAGTGGACACGGTGCGGCGGCGACGCACGCCGAAGCGGCTCCGGTGGCGATGGCGGAGAGGCCCGGCGGCGCCACGTCCGAGGCTCCAGCACCAGTGGATGTGGAACGCCGACGCTTCCTTGCTCGGGCGGCAGCCGGCGGAGCAGTGCTGGCCGCGGGTGGCGTGACGGGCTTCGGGATGTGGAGCGCCTTCCATCCGCCCGTGGTGAACGAGGTGGCGGTAAAGCTGCCGGGACTGCCCAAGGCGCTGGATGGCTTCAGCATCGTCCATCTGAGCGACATCCACGTGGGCCCGGTCATCCGGCGCCGCTTCATGGACGAGCTGGTGCGCCGCTGCAACGCATTGCGCCCCGACCTGGTGTGCATTACTGGCGACCTGGTGGACGGACACGTCGCATCGCTGGCCCCAGCCGTCTCGGCGCTGTCCGAGTTGAAGTCACGCCACGGCACCTACTTCGTCACGGGAAACCACGAGTACTACTGGAGCGACGCGGCCTGGGCTGAGGCGCTGGAGCGTATGGATGTGCATGTTCTGCGCAACCGTCACGTGCGCATTGGCGACAAGGCCGCGTCATTCGACCTGGTGGGTGTGGACGACTGGTCGGCGGGCAAGATGGGGTTCTCGCAAGGCTATGACCTGGCGGCGGCGACGGCGGGCCGGGATTCCGAGCGGGCCTCGGTGCTGCTCGCGCATCAGCCATCGAACTGGAAGGTGGCGGCGCGGGAGGGAATGGGCTTGCAGCTCTCCGGACACACGCATGGGGGACAGTTCTTCCCCTTCACGCTGGCGGTCTCCGCCATCTGGGAGCACGACGCGGGCTTGTTTCACGAAGGAGACCGGCACCTGTATGTCAGCCGGGGAACAGGCTTCTGGGGTCCGCCGCTCCGCGTCGGAGCGCCGCCGGAGATCGTCCGGGTGACACTCCTGGCGTGATGCATAGATTCGGCGGGTATGGCCAGGGAACCCGCCCAACGTGAGCTGAAACAAGAGCGTGCCGCGCGCACGCGCATGGACATTCTGGAAGCGGCCATCCACCTCTTCGCGAGGCGAGGCTTCCTCGCGACGACGATGGCGGACTTATCCCGCGCCATCCGGATGACGCCCGGAGCGCTGTACTGGCACTTCCCCACCAAGGAAGACCTGCTGCTGGCTGCGATTGAAGAGTTGCACCAGCGCTGTCTGAGAGCCTTTCAACTGCCTGGAGACGACCGCGAGCGTCCGGCGCGGGAGCAATTCCAATCCATCTGCGAGCGGACGCACCTCCTCCTTCGCGAGCACCGCGAATACGGAATCTTCTTCGCGATGCTCGCGGCCGAAGCGGCGGATTCCAATGACCAGGTAGCGGAGGCCATCCGAGACAAGCTGGCCCTCTACGTGACGACGCTGGAGCGCCTCATCCGTCACGGACAGCAGATGGGGGAGTTCCGGCAGGACGTGGACGCACTCGCCGCCGCGCACAGCCTCCTGGGCGGGCTCCTGGGCATGCTCGTGCACCAGAACCTCTTCCGCGCCTCCGTGGATTACGACCCCCTGTACCGCGCCGTCATGCTGATACACCAAGCGGGACTCGTGCAGGCCACAGGCTTCGACTGCGTCAATGCCAGCCAGTCCTGACATCCCTGACGTGGCAACGCCGGCCAGCGCCCGGATAGATGCCCAGCTCAGAATGAAACGGGCGGAACCCCATGTCAGGGTTCCGCCCGCTTGAAACCTTACGGAGACAGGGCCGGCACTTCAGCCCTGTCCCCTTGATGCCTGGCGGCTACGGCGTCTTCGTGATGACGTTCGCCGCGCCAGGCGTGACGGTCGTGGTGAAGGAGAAGTCCGCCGCGTTCACGTCCGTGTCGGTCGAGTCCGCGTCCCGGCACAGCGAGCCCTGAGCGGTGTTGCTGTCCGCCAGGGTCTTCGTGTCCGCGTCACCCTCACGCATGTCGAACTTCGTGTCCGTTCCAGCGATGGTGGCGTTCACCACGTGCCCCTCGTAGGAGAGGGAGTCAATCAACGCATCCGTGGCCTCGTCGTACAGGGCCACCGCGTCCGGCTCACCGTTCTGGATGAAGTCGGTGGTCCCCCGCTGCAGCGTGTGCACACCGGCACGCCCCGCGAGCGGATCGACGACGGTGGCAGCGCCCACGACCAGATACTCCCGAGGCCCCAGGACCCCGCCGTTGACTTCCGCCAGGGCAATCTTCTGGTAGCTCGACATGTTGCTGCCATTGACGAACACCAGGAACACGCTGCTCAGCGACGCGGGCATCGAGGAGTTGTTGTAGATCTCCACGAACTCCTGCGAGTCACCCGCGCCGGGCATGTCGTAGTCCACCTCGTTGATGACCAGTCCGCCTTCCGCGGCCAGGATGACGGACACCTGCGCGGTCCGGTCCACCCCGCCGAAGCTCGCCGTGAGCAGCGCCTGCGCGGGGCTCGAGACCTCGTCCGCCGTGAAGGTGAAGGTCGCCGTCGTCGCATCCCGGGCCACCCGGACCGAGGCCGGAATGGACCCGACGCCCGTCGCCGGCTCCAGCGTCAGCGCAACGTCCGTCTCGTCCGTCTGCGCCGGACGGTCCAGCGTCACCGTGAAGGTGAACGTCCGGCCCGTCAGCACCGCTGCGGTGGACGGAGACAGCGCGCTGAGCGCGGGCGGAGGCGGAAGCACCGTGAGCTCGGTGGTCTGGGTGATGCCGTACAGCGAGGCGGACACCGTGCCCGTGCCCTCGCCCTGCGCGTCCGCCGTGAAGGTGAAGGTCACCTCCGTGGCGCCCGCCGGAATCGTGGCCGAGGCCGGCACCGTGCCGTAGTTCTGCACGCCCGCCCCCGGCACCACCGCCAGCTCAACAACCGTGTCCTGCGCGGCCGGACGGTCCACCGTCAGGGTGAACGTCTGCGTCCCGCCCGCCGGAATCGTCACCGCCGAGGACGGCGACAGGGCCGTCAGCCGCGGCGCATTCTGGTCCAACGTCACGGTGGCGCTCGCGCTGGTCGCCCCGATGCTCGCCGTCACCGTGCCGGGCTCGGTGGCCGTGGCCGCCGCGTCCGTGATGAAGGAGAACACGGCCTCCGTGGCGTTCTCCGTCACGGTGAGCGTGCCGTTCGCCGGAACGAAGGTGCCGAAGCCCGTCGCCGGATTCACGCTCAGCGCCACGGTGGCGTTGGCGGGCGCCGGACGGTCCAGCTGCACGGTGAAGACCACCTCGCCGCCGGGCACCATCGTCACGTCACCCGGGGTGACGCCTACCACCTCGGGCTGCTCGTCGGTACCCAGCACCCGGATGGTGGCCGTCTGCGTGGAGCCGCCCAGCGTGGCCGTCAGCGTCACGCTCTGCGCGGGCGCCACCGCGTTCACCTGCACCGTCGCGGACGTCTGACCCGCGGGGATGGTGATGCGGCCGTCCTGCACGCTCAGCGCACTCTCGTTGGAGGAGGTGATGACGACGTCGAGCGCCTCCGCGTAGGCGGACGACAGCGTCAGCGTCAGCGCCTGCGGGAAGGTGTTCACCGGGCCCGTGCCCCCCACGCGCGCGTAACCGCTCGGACCGAAGCCCGTCAGCGACGGCGGCGGCAGCGGCATGTCCGCCAGGAAGCGCGGCACCAGCTTGGAGTCATTGAAGTTGTACGTCAGCACGCCGCGCAGCGCGCCGAAGCGCGTGCCAATGGACGGGACCTGGAAGGCATAGGCCTGGTCGTCAATCATCAGACCCGGCTGACCGGCGTCACCCGCCTCGTTCACCAGGAACTGGCCGAACTCGTCCACCCCCGTGTTGACCGCCACGTCGCGGACCTCCACGAGCACGCCTTCCAGCGCGGCGGCACGCGGGCCCCCGGTGCGGATGTCGGCCGTCGTCACCACCACCGGCGCGGGAACCTCGTTGCCGGAGCTGCGCTTGACGTACTTGACCTCGGTCAGCTCGGGCAGGCCGAAGTAGACGGTCAGCACGCCCGTGGTGATGTCGATGCGATCACCCGCGGCGAGGTCGCCCTTGGGCGAGTACACATAGAGACCGGAGTTATCCACGCTCGTGCCCGAAGGCAGCGGATACGTCTGCACCCAGTAGCCCTGGGAGCTCGCGCCGCCCTTCACCACACCGGTGACGACGACATCCATGATGGAAACCGGCTTGCCCACCAGCGGCAGGCTGCCGCCCACGGGCGTCTTCAGCTCGTGAATGGTGGCGGGGCAACCCAGGTCGCCCGGGTTCGGAACGCTGGAGCACGCGTCACACGCATCACCCTTGCCGTCGCCGTCCGCGTCCGCCTGGTCCGGGTTGGCAACGAACGGGCAGTTGTCCTGCCACGTCACGATGCCGTCGTGGTCATCGTCGCCCACGGTGAACGACGTGCAGGCGTCACCCGCCTCCAGCGGGCAGGGGTCGCACGCGTCGCCAATCCCGTCGCCATCCGAGTCCGCCTGCTTGCCATTGTCCATGGGGCGGATGGGGTTGAAGATGGCAGGGCAGTTGTCGACGGAGTCCACCAGCCCGTCCCCGTCCTTGTCCGCGGCGCGAACCTCACCGGTGTAGCTGGTGGAGTTGTTCACGACGGCCGGCCAGCGCGAGTCCAGCGAGGCACGGCGGGGCGAGCACGTCGGCTCGTTCTCCGGCGTACCGCACGCGAACAGCGGGTACTTCGCCGTGGCGCCCGACGTCAGCGCCGCCAGGTTCTTGCCAATCTCGGACTGGAGGCAGACTTCCTTCGAGGCGCCGCACACGTCCAGCGTGTCGCAGGTGTCCGCGCCGCGGAGCCCGGCCATCAGCGCCTGGTCACCGTAGAGCGCCTTGCCACCCCGCATCGTGAGCACCACGTGCTCGGGGTTCGCAGTGATGACCGCGCGGTGCGGCGAGCGGGTGAAGGTCCGCAGCTGGAAGATGGCCAGGTCGGCCACCTTGCCCTCGGCGATGCGGCCCGTCTTCTCGAACGTGTCCACCAGGTCCGACGCGTTCGACGTCACCATGCGCCAGAGGTCCTGGTCGCTGAAGGTCCGCGCGTAGTGCGAGGTGTTGAGGTAGTCCGCGCACTGGAGCTCGCGCAGCAGGTTCATGGAGCCGGAGCGCAGCCAGTCGGTGCCCAGCGCGATGGTGACGCCCTGGTTCTTGTAGGCCGACACCATGGCCGTGTCGCCGTACAGCGAGATGTTCGAGCGCGGCGACCAGATGAGGCCGGTGCCGTTCTCCGCCATGACGCGAATCTCCTTCGCCGTCAGGCCGATGCCGTGGATGACGGCGGTGCGCGGCTGCATCACGTTGTTCGTGCCCGTGGACAGGCAGAGGAACTCGTTCTGCGCCGCCGCGGAGATACCCTCGGCGATGTGCGGCAAGTACGCCGCCGTGCTCGGAAGCGAGCTCGTCGTCGGCATCGAGTTGTAGGTACAGCCCGAGGCAATCATGTTGCCATTGGTGTCGCCCAGCGGGAAGGTGTCGGAGTTCACCACCCCCTCGCCCAGGCCCTCCTGGAGGGCAGTGTTGTTCACGTCCACGTTGCGCAGCAGGCCGGCCTGTCCACCCGCGCCCGCCATGGAGGTGGCGCCCGCCATCATCTGCCGCAGCTCGCCCCAGCGAACGTTGTCCGCGGCGCTGGCCGCGGGGCTGTTGATGCGCGTGTGGCCGTTGCGGCCCGTGCGCCACTCGTGGCGGTGCTCGTAGCGCTCCTCGGTGCCGACGTACGGCTCCATCGGATACGTGATGTGCTCGTGCGGATTCACCAGGCCCGGGGAGATGACACCACCGGGGCAGGACACCTGCGTGGCCTCGGCGGCGCCCGCCGCGGCGGAGCAGTCACAGGCGGCGCACTGGATGATGCCCTGCGCGTCCACCAGCACCTGGCCGCCCACCAGCGTCTCGCCGTCCTTCAGCACCACGCCGGTGAAGAGGCGCGCGGCGGAGCCCTGCTGCGTCACCGCGCAGGTGGCGCCGTCGGGAAGCGCGGGCGCGTTGGCCGCGGGGCATTGGGTCAGCGTCAGCGAGCAGTCCGCCTGACAGCCGTCACCGTCCACCGTGTTGCCGTCGTCACAGACCTCTTCGCCTTCCAGCTTGCCGTTGCCACATACCGCGGCCGGCACGGGCGTCCGCGTACAGTCGGACTCACAGCCGTCGCCGTCCACCTTGTTGCCGTCGTCGCACTGCTCGCCCTGCTCCACGGTGTTGTTGCCGCAGACCGCTTGCGGGTTGCAGCTCGCACCCTCACAGCCAGGCTCGTCGCCGCATCCGGCGTGGAAGAGGAGGACCGCGCCTAGCGCGGCGAGTAATAAACGTGGGGACATTCGCATCTCGTGGGTCTCCCGGCGGAGCCGGCCGGAGGGAAGGTGGCAGGTCCTTGGCACGCGAAGAGCGTACCCCTTGAAACATTTCAGCGACACCTGACCGCACAGGTCCAGTTCCCAAGCGTCCGCGCACGCGAATGTGCCGTGGAGTACGCCGCTCACCTCACCTCAAGTACGGGGTGTTCAACGCCTACCTGTCGGACTGGCCCGCACCCTGTTCTTGACGCGCCGCGAGAGCCCTGCGCGCAGGTGCCACACGCGCTACAAGCCGCCGCACGTTTCAACACCGGGAGCCCACGTCATGGACGTCGCCGTCCTCACCTTCGAAGGCTTGCCTCAACTCGATGCCTTTGACGCATCGCTGCTGCCCGCGCTCGCGGCCCTGGGCGTGGAGGCCCGGCCCGTCGTCTGGGATGACCCGGCCATGGACTGGAAGACGGTGCGGCTGGCCCTGGTGCGCAACACGTGGGACAGCCACCTGCGCCGCGACGCCTTCGTCGCCTGGGCGGACAAGGTGGGCCGCCTCACGCAACTCCACAATCCCGCGCCCGTGCTGCGCTGGAACACGCACAAGCACTACCTGCGCGAACTGGAGGAGAAGGGCGTGTTGGTGACGCCCACCACCTGGGTGCGGAGGGGCGACACGCTCGATGTGGGCGAGCTGGCACTCAGGCACGGCTGGGACGCGGTGGTGCTCAAGCCCGCCGTGTCCGCGGGAGCGCTCAAGACGCACGTCTTCCCGCGCGCGGAGGCCCACGCCGCCACCGCCCGGCTGGCCGAGCTGACCCGCGAGGGCGACGTCATGGTGCAGCCCTACCTCACCGCCTTCGAAACGGAGGGCGAGCGCAGCTACGTCTTCTTCGACGGCGTCCTCAGCCACGCGGTGCGCCGGCCCCCCACGCTGCTGGACGCGCCGCGCGGCTTCTCCGAGCCCACCGCCTTCACGCCCGAGGACGCAGCCGAGCTGCGGCTGGCGGAGTCCGTGCTGGAAGCGGTGGGACGTCCCCTGCTCTACGCCCGCGTGGACGTGGCCACCGACAACGCGGGCCAGTCGCGGCTGCAAGAGCTGGAGGCCACCGAGCCGCGCCTGTTCCTGTCGCTCGACGCGGGGGCCGCGGACCGGCTGGCCCGCGCCATCGTCGCGAAGCTGTGAGGCCGGACTACAGGCCGCACACCGCCGGGGCCGCGTTGCGGAAGTGGCACAGCAGCTTCGGCAAGCGCCGCTTCCAGAAGGCCCAGTCGTGCTCGGCGCCGGGCTCGTTCCAGTGGGCCACGCAGTAGCCGCGGCCGCGCAGCGCCTCCACGAACTGCAGGTTGGACTGGCAGTCGTCCCCACCCTCCTCGCCGTCCCGCGTGCAGCCCGCCACGGGCGAGCCGTGGTCCACGTAGAAGCGCACCGGCACCACCGGCTCCTGGCTCGCGCGGACAATCATCGCGTTGCCGTCGTCGCGGTCCACCACGCCGTCATGGGGCCAGAACAGCGTGCCGGACTGGGAGCCCACGAAGCCGAACTTCTCCGGCATCTGGAAGCCCGCGTACACGGAGATGAGGCCGCCCAGCGACGCGCCGGCGATGCCCGTCTCCTGAGGGCCCGTCTTCACGCGGTAGGACGCCTCCACGCGCGGCATCAGGTCGTCGCGGATGAAGGCCAGGTAGTCATCCCCGCGCGGCGTGGGCCAGCCCGGCGCACGCGCGGGCGGGAAGGTGTACTGCGCCAGGCGCACGGACTGGTCCGGCAGCGCCACGAAGACGAGCACCGCCGAGTCCTCCGGGCGCGCCGCGTAGTGCGTGTCCGCCGCTTCGGCGAAGGACTCGCGCGTCAGGCTCTCGTTGCCGTCGTGGAGGTACATCACCGGCAGGGCCGGGCACTCCGGTCCGTCATACGCCGCCGGCGTGTAGACGAAGACGTCGCGCGCATCCCCCAACACCGTGGCGGGCACGCCGTACCACGCGGTGAGCCGGCCCTTCGCGGCGTCCTGGAGCTCCGGGTAGATGAGCGAGTTGAACTGCCCCACGTCGTACCGGTTGAAGTCGTCCCACGCGACGTGGCGCGCGCCCGGGTCCGCGATGAAGTCGCCGTCCTTCACCAGCTTGTACGGCTGCGGGCCGGTGCGCGGCACCTCCACCTCCGCCACGTACAGGTCGGTGTCCCGCACCTGCACCAGCGGCGTGGCCGTGGCGGACCAGCCGTTGAAGTCGCCGGCGACGAAGGTGTCCCGGCCGGCCTCGCCTCGCACGAAGAAGGCCACGCGAGGACGACCCGCCTTGACGTCACTCACCAGGGGCCGGCCGCCCTGCTCCTCCACCTCCGCCACGAAGCGGTCGATGGCCTCCGTGCGCTGCGCGGAGGACGTGGCGCGGCTCATCTCCAGTTGCAGCCGGGCGAGCAGCCGCACGGGCGCGTTGTGCACCGTCGTGCTCCGCTGGCAGGCCCAGGGCTCCTGGGTGCCCGCATCCGGGCGCGTGCCGGCGTCCGGGTACGTCTCCGTGGAGGGAGGCGGCGGCGTGGGAGGCGATGGGGATTCGTCTTCACAAGCCACCAGCACGACGGCAGCGCAGAACACGGCGGCGAGCAGGCGACGCATCGAATCTTCCAGGAGGCGGGGATGCCTTGTCCGGGGGACAGGAGGCGGTCGCGGGTGTACTACAGGGGTCGGCCCGGGCGCGAGTGGGGCATCCCACCCGCATCTGGCCATTCGTTGACATCCCATGGCCCCCACGCGCACCTTCTCGGGCCGCGACGGGGGAGGAAGGTTATTCAACCCGCATGGCTCGCGCACTGCTGCTCTCGCTGCTCGTGAGGCAGCACATGGCTCTCAAGGAGAAGTTTCGCGCCAAGTACCCACACCCGTGGCTGGTGTGGGAGGCGGGCGCTTGGAATGTCCCCGAAGTGGTGGAGGGCAACGTGGCCGCCACGCGGCTGCCGCTGACGGACCTGCGGGACTGCCTGCCCGCTGGAGACGCCCTGTGCTTCGAACTGGTGGGCCAGACGGATGGCAGCCCGCTGCGGCTGGGCCGGGCCTCGAACAACGCGCTGGTCGTCAATGACGCCACCGTGTCGCGCGAGCAGCTCCACCTGTCCCCCACCCTGGAAGGACGCTGGACGGTGACGCGCGTGGCCGCTTCCCGGACGGTGACGCTGGGCGGCTCGGCCCTGGAGCCGGAGCAGCCCGCCGTGCTCCAGCCCGGCGTGCAGCTTCACGTGGGTGATGTGCGCCTCACCTTCCACGAGGCGGAGGACTTCGACGAGCGCATTGGCCGCATCGCGGCCCAGGTGCTCGCCCAGACGGCGACGCCCCGCTGAGCGGGCTCAGGCCCCGCCTCCCAGGGCGGGGCCACCGCGACACCTACTTCGCGACAGGGCGCTCGCGGCTCTTCTTGCCTGTGTCGCGCTGCGTCCCGGCCGCGGGCTTCTGCCGAGGCGAAGGCAGCGCCTTCACCAGCGGCACCTCCAGCTCGGCGTGCTTGTCCAGCTCCACCATCCGCTCCAGCGGGGCATAGCCGGCCAGCTCCACGCGCAGGCGCAGCGGCGCGGACTCACCGGACACCTGCTTCACCAGCGGCGTCACGCCCAGCAGCTCGCCCGTGTCCAGGCGCAGCACCTGCGCGCCCTCCGGGAAGGAGCGCACCGTGAGCGTGACGGGCGGAAGCAGTTGGGGCGCGGCGGCGGGCCCACTCACGACGTCGGCCACCTGGGCCACGGGAGTTTCGGCGGGGGCGGGCTCCGGCTGCATGCCAGACCAGGTGACCACCGCGGCCACCACCACCAACGCCGCGGTCCCCACCGTCACCACCGCCCGGCGGTGCCAGCGCCCCGTCACCGCCACCCGCACCTTGTGCGTGGGCCGCTCGGAGGCCTCCAGCGCCAGCTCGGCGGGCGCGGGCGCCAGCGCCGGGGCGGACGCGGGCAACAGGAGAAGCGCCGTCGTCACCTCCGCCAGGCTCTGCGGCCGGGCCTCGGGCTCTTTCGACAGGCAGCGCATCACCAGCTCCGCCAGTTGCGGCGGAACAGGCTCGCCAGACGGCAGGTGCGAGGGCAACGGCGGCGGCGGCTGGGTGATGATCTGCACCACCAGATGGCCGAAGGCCGGCGCCTGGAAGGGCGGCTTGCCGGAGATGAGCTCGTAGAGGATGTTGCCCACCGCGTAGATGTCGGAGCGCGCATCCACCGGAAGGCCCGCGGCCTGCTCCGGCGCCATGTACGCGGGCGTCCCGATGATGGTGCCGTCCACCGTCCCGGTGGTGCCCCCCTCGGCGGAGAGCAGCTTCGCCACACCGAAGTCCAACACCTTCACGAAGTCCGGCTGGCCCGCGCGGTGGATGACGAAGAGGTTGTCCGGCTTCACGTCCCGGTGCACCACACCCACCTGGTGGGCCGCGCCGAGCGCCGCGCACACCTGCACCACGAAGCGCTGGATGCGCGCCAGCGTCAGCGGCTCCGCCTGCGCCAACGAGCTCAGGCTCTGCCCGCGCAGCAGCTCCATCACGCAGTAGACGTGCCCACCCGTCGCGCTCTCGTCGACGAAGTCGAAAATCTCCACGATGTGCTCGTGGTTGATTTGATTGACGGTGCGGGCCTCCTGGAAGAAGCGCCGCACGAAGCCGCCGTCCCGCGCGTGCTCCGGCCGCAGGACTTTGAGCGCCACCTGGCGTCCCAGCCGCGTGTGCCGCGCCTGGAACACCCGGCCCATGGACCCTTCGCCCAGGAGCTGCTCCAGCTGGTAGTTCCCCAGCGTGGAGCCCTCCTGGAGCTCGTCACTGGCTCGGGGCTCCGCGTTACTCACGGGGGCCTCGGCACTGGACTGCAGGGTCTGCATGAAGGCGTCATCGGAGCCCATGATGAGAAGAAATTTCCATGTCCGAGGCAAACAGCAACCCTGGATCTGCACTCTGTCTTCCCAGGGACGCCACCCACCCTCGGTGAGTGCGGGATGGCGGACATTGACGCACGGGAGCCGACTTCATCACAGACAGACTCCGTTTACCTGGCAGCGCGGATAATCGTTTTCGTCATCCGACCTGAGAGGCCCGCACTGCGTTTCCGTGGGGCAGTCCGCGCGGTCCGCGCAGTCCACGAGCCCGTCCCCGTCATCATCCGCGCCGTTGGTGCAGCTCGCCTCCGTCTTCGAGCCCCCCTCGCACACGCACTCCGGACCACACGACTTGCCGTCGCAGTCCGCGCGGTCCTGGCAGTCCGTGAAGCCGTCCCCGTCATCATCCTCGCCGTTGGCGCAGTCCAGCTCCTGACGGCGCACGCACTCGCCATTCACGCAGTCCTGGAGGAAGGAACAGTCATTGTTGCAGGCGCCGCAGTGGCCCGGGGCCGTCTTCAGGTCGAAGTCCTCGTCCGCCGTCCCGTCGCAGTCGTCATCCAGGCCATTGCAGATTTCAGTGCCGGGCAGCACCTGCCCCACGCACGCGATGCTCGCCTCCCGGGTGCAGATGGACTCACCGGCGTGACAGAGCCCCACGTCGAGTGTGCCTTCTGGCCCCGTATAGCAGGCGGTCTCCAGGTTATCGACCAGGCCGTCGCAGTCGTCGTCCAGGCCGTTGCAGACCTCCGTGGGGTCCGGCAGGCAGCAGTACCGCGGCCCGTTGTCCGGCAGGGACGTGCAGACGTAGCCGTCACCGCCGCAGTCAGCGGTCTCCGTGCACGTGTAGGGCACGTCGTCCGGGAAACTCACCGTACAGCCCACCGCGCCCGCGACGAGCAACAGGCCACACCACGCGCGCAGCCGGGATTCGAAGGTCTTCATAGGCTCTAGAAACTCCCGCCGACCATGACGTGCAGGGACGTGGAGGCGCCACCGCCGCTTCCGGGCGCCACGGACGTCGATGCGGGCGCGCTGCGCGCGGGCACCAGCACCAGCCACGCCACGCTGCCCGCCGTCACCGCGCCGCCGCCCACCAGCAGTGCCGTGGCCAGATTGGCCTGGGACTGCGCGTCCAGCCGCTCCTTGCGAGTGACGTCGAACATGCCGTCCCCATCCGCGTCGCCCCCGCGCTTCTCCACGTCCTTGGCGGCCATGCCCATCACCACACCCGCCCCCACCGCGGCCAGTCCCACCAACGCGGTGTAGAGCGCGGGCCGCTTGAAGAGGGACTTGCGAGGCGCCTTCTGGGAAGACGCCACGCCGACCACGGAATCATCCGGAGGTCCATCCGGCGCCGGACCGGAAATCTCCAGCATGACGTCCACTGTCTCGCGCGCGCCGGGCGCGAGGTCCAGGGTGCGCGTCTGGGTGCCGTACTCGTCCGCGGACACCTCCACCGCCACCGCGCCGGGTGCCTGGCGCACCTCCACGCTGCCCACGCCCACGATGCGCTCGCCGACCTTCACCACCGCCTGCGGTACGTTGACGTTCACCGTCAGCATCGCGCGCGGCTGGGCCAACGCCGTCAGGCGCTTGGACAGCATCGCGGCGGCTTCGTTCACGAAGTCCTCGTCGCGCGGGTTGCGCCCCGTCACGAAGTCCTCATGCACCACGCGGCGGTCCCTGTCGTAGGTCCACGTCCGCAGCGTCCAGCCCGTGTCCTCCAAAGACAGACGCGCGGTGGTCAGCAGGTCCGCGTCCAGCAACTCCGCGGGCTCGGCGAAGCACGCGGCCTCCGCGCAGTGCACCGCCGCGTCGTAGCTCTCCGCCAGCCGCTCACGCGTCTCCACCAGGTCCGACGCCTGCGCCACCATGGCGGAGGACAGCGCCCCGCGTGCCAGGGCCTCCAACCAGCTCGACGCCTGCTGCGCACCCGCGCGCTCCGTCGCGTACAGCCCCACCAACGCGAAGCGAGGCAGGAGGTCCGCGTTGGGATTGCTGGGACGCAGGTCCAACCCCATGTCCATTCCCTGCTGCTCGGCGGGGGCGTCCGAGGTGAGGTCCAGGCCCAGCCCACCCTGTTCCTGAGCCCACGAGGGAGCAGCCAGCAGCGCGAGCGCCAGCAGGGCGGTGACGGGAGCAACGGGAATGCGCATGGCCCCCTCTTGTACCGCGACGCTCCGCGCAACGGAATGCAGCGCCCGTGGCGCCCCCAGTCCCCGCAAAACCCGTCAACGATGCGCGGCCTGGCTGCCTGCCCTGCGCTCGGCGTGCGTGCGGCTCGTCTGGGGAAGCTTGCCTTGGCCCGCAGGGGTCCGCATCTCCCACTCTATAGCGCAAGGAGACGCACGATATGGCGAATGGGACGCTCTGGATTCTGGTGGGGAACGCAAGCCGGGCCCGCCTCTTCGCGACGGACGCGAAGGCGGAAGAGGACTGGCGGCTGGTGGAGGAGTTCCACCACGACGAGAGTCGGGCCCGTCAGGCAGAGCTGATTGAGCAGGCGGACAACCCCAATGCCGGCACCCTGCACGGCCCGCCGGCGGAGAACGAGCCCAATGGACGAAGGGAGCTGGAGCACGACCGCTTCGCCCGCGAGCTGTCCGTGTTCCTGGACAAGGCACATGACCGGCACGACTTCGACAGGCTGGTCATCGCCGCGCCACCGGGATTCCTGGGGAGGATTCGCCGCTTGCTGAGCGCCCGGGTCCGGCAGCGCGTCCTCCTGGACGTGGACTCGGACTACTCCAACGTCCCGGCGAAGGAGCTGCCCAACCGGGTGCCTGTCATCTGAGCAGGCAGGCGCGGGGGTGCCCTGGAGACGCGGGGCTCTGGTATAGGACGAGGGCCGACCTTTCTGGGAGGCCCCCGCACGCTGCCCGCCGCGCCACATGGCCCTTTCTCTTCCTGGAACCCAGTCCCTTCGTGGACGCCTCACGCTCTACGCGACGCTGCTGTCGGTCGTCCCGCTGCTGACGCTGACCTGGCTCCAGGCCCGCAGCGCGCGGCAGGTGATGGAAGAGCAGATTCACGCGTCGCTGCTGAGCGAGGCCGAAGGCGTGAAGGACCTGCTCGAGTCGACGCTGGCCGAACGGGAGGCAAGCGCCCGCGGCTGGGCCGAGGACCCCGCGGTCCGTGCCGCGCTGCGAGGTGACGTGTCGCCCGCCGACGCCATGCTCGGCGTGCTCCAGAGCCGCTACCTCACCCTCAACGGCATCGTCGTCTTCGACGACACCGGCCGCGCCATCTCCGCCAACACCCCTGCCCTGCGCGACGAATACCTGCGCCGGCAGGACGAGGTGCGGCGCAGCCCCTGGTTCACGGAGGCCCAGCAGGGGCGCACCAGCAGCGAGGGCATCACCGAGGAGCACCCCATCTTCACCGGCCACGTGCTGTCGCTGGCCTTCCCGGTGCTGGACCCGGTCTCCAAGCACCGGATGGGCGTGCTGCTGGCCGCCTTCGACTGGGCCCACGTGGACCAGTTGGTGCAGCCGGCGCTGGCCCGTGCCCATCAGCGTGCCCTGAAGAGCTTCGCGATGACCCTCCAGCGGCCGGACGGCACGCCGCTGTACGACTCGCGCGGCGCGAACGCCCAGGGCAATGACGCGCTGCTGGCCGTCACGGCCATCAACGGCACGGACGTGCGCGACGTGGCCGACGGCTGGCACTTCGTGGCGCGCGTGGACCCGGCGGAGGCCTACGCCCCGGTGGTGCGCGTGAACCGGGTGGCGCTGCTGATGGCGGTGGGCTTCATCGTGCTGGCCGTCGTGGGCGCGTGGCTGCTGTCGCACCGCATCTCCGGCCCCGTGCTGGCCCTGCGCGCGGCGGTGACGCGGCTGGTGAGCGAGGGCGACCTCACGCAGACGCTGGACGTGAAGGCCGGCAACGACGAGGTGGGCGAGCTGGCCGGCGCCTTCGGCCTGCTGGTGTTCCAGCTGCGGGAGACGGCGCAGAGCCTGCACACCGGCACGCGCGTGCTCAGTGAGACGGTGGCGGAGCTGCAGACGGCGTCGACGCAGCAGGAGCGCAACGTGGCCCGTCAGGCCGCGGCCCTCCAGCAGACGCAGGTGACGGCGCAGGAAATCAAGCAGACGTCGATGCTGGCATCGGAGAAGGCGGAGGACGTGCTCAAGCGCGCCTCCGTGGCCGAAGAGGTGGGACGCGCGGGCGAGGGGGCCATCCGGGACAGCCTGGGCGGCTTCTCCGAAATCCTGTCCCAGGCCGAGCAGATGACGGAGCGCATCGCCCAGCTCAACGAGCGCACGCAGCAGATTGGCGGCATCACCCAGACCGTGAAGGACCTGGCGGACCAGTCCAACATGCTGGCGCTCAACGCCGCCATCGAGTCCGTCCGCTCCGGCGAGCACGGCAAGGGCTTTGGCGTGGTGGCGCGCGAGATTCGCAGCCTGGCGGACCAGTCCATCCAGGCCACGGACCGGGTGCGCGAAATCCTGGGCGATTTGAGCAGCGCCATCCTCTCCACCGCGAAGATGACGGAGCAGGGCTACACGCATATGGAGAGCGGCCTGGAGCAGGTGCGCGGCACCGGAGAGCGGATGAAGGAGCTGGCCGCCATCATCCAGGACAACGCCGCCGCGGTGCGGCAGATTGCCGGCGCGGTGAGTCAGCAGAACGCGGGCATCGCCCAGATTTTCAGCGCGGTCACGGACCTGTCCTCCATGATGAACGACACCCAGGAGAGCCTGGCGGCCACCACCCGGGCGGCGAAGCTGCTCCAGGATGTGTCCGAGCAGATGCAGGACGTGGCCCGCGCTTATCGCATTTGAAGGAGCATGCATGGCGCAGGTGAAGGCAGTGCTGCTGGACCTGGGCAACGTCCTCGTCTTCCACGACAACACCCTGCTCTTCTCCCGGCTGGGCGCCCGCGCGGGCCTGGAGGCCGCGGAGGTGGCCCGGCGGCTGACGGGCGCGGGGTGGACGGACGCCAACCGGGGCGTGCTGGGCGCGGAGGGCATCCGCCAGGACGTGTGTCGCGCGCTGGACGTGGACCTGCCCATGGCGGAGTTCGCCCCGCTGTGGAGCAGCCACTTCACGTTGCATGACGCCGTGCTGCCACGCATCGAATCGCTGGTCGGCCGGGTGCGCCTGGGGCTGGTGTCCAACACCAACGCGCTGCACGTCGCCTACCTGCGTCCGCTGCTGCCGGTGCTCCAGCGCTTCGACAGCGTGGTGATGAGCTGCGAGGTGGGCCACGTGAAGCCGGAGCCGGACATCTTCCGGCTCGCGCTGGCAGGCGTGGGCTGCGCCCCGGAGGAGGCCGTCTTCTTCGACGACCTGGCCGAGTTCGTCCAGGCCGCCGAGGCCGTGGGGATTCAAGGCAGGCTCTTCACCACCGCCGACGCCTTCGACGCGCAGCTCAAGGCCCTGGGTCTATGAAGCTGGGCGGCTACGTCCTCCACCGGAACAACCGGGACACGTTGGAGCCGTGCCTGCGCGGGCTGCTGGCGCTCTGCGATGACGTGGTGGCGCTGGACTCCGGGGCCACGGATGGCTCGGCGGAGCTGGTGCGTTCGCTGGGCGCGCGCTCCGTGCCCCATGCGTGGCGAGGCTACGGCGCCGCGCGCGAGGCCGCGGTGAACGCCCTGGCGCCCTGTGACTACGTCTTCTTCCTCGACTCGGACGAGCTGCTGGGCCCCGAGGCGGTGGAGACACTGCGCGCGTGGAAGACCTCTTCCCCCACGGAGGCCGTGTACCGGCTGCCCCGCCGCGACTGGGCCGAGCTGGGGACGCACCGCTTCCGCTACCGCACGCAGTGGCGGGCGCGGCTGGTGCGCCGGGACAAGGCCGTGTGGCGGCCGGAGCAGATTGTCCACGAGGCCCTGCCGAAGCTGGCGGGCGGACGCGTCCGCGCCTACATCGAGCACCGCTTCGCCACGTCGGTGGAGTACCGCGCGCAGAAGGAGGACCGCTATGCCTTGCTGTGGGCCCTGCGCGCCCATGCCGAGCAGCGCGGCCTCAAGCCCGTGGGCGTGCAGCGCCTGGCGTCCTGGACGCGCGACTGTCTGCTGAAGGGCGCGCTGTGGCGCGGCGGCGCGGAGGCCTCCCGCCTGGCATGGGCGGTGGCGGGCTACCACGCCACGAAGTACGCGTACCTGCGCGAGCTGCGCCAGGGCCGCTACCCGGAGCTGGTGCAACTCTACGCGGAAGGCCGCTATGACGCGTTGTTCGTGCGCGTGCGCGACGGCGCGTTGAGCTGACGGCCATGACCCAAGCGTGACGAAATGACCGCACCGCCATGGCCCTGGCGGTGTGCGGGCTCCCTACGGTGGCGTCCTCTCCTCGACGTTCTCCGAAAGGTCTGCTCGTGATGTCCCCTTCCCTTCTCCCCCGGCGGTCGATGTGGGCGGCTTGCTGCGCCCTGGGTCTGTTCGGCGCGTGCACCAGCGTGAACACCGCCCCCGCTGCCGCGTCGCTGTCCGTGCGTGAGCTGAACATCGTCGACGAGCACGGACAGGCGCGCATCCGCATCGCGGCGCCCATGCCCGACCCCAAGGGCCTCAAGCGCGCGGTGAAGGCCTACGGCATCCAGTTCATGAATGCGTCCGGGCAGGAGGTCGGCGGGCTCGGGATGCTCGACAGCATCGGCATCAACGCCCTCTGCTTCGACAGCGAGGAAGGCTACGAGGCGATGTGCATGGGGCTCATCCAGGGCAAGCCCAACATCACCTTCCGGCACGACTGGAAGGAGCGCATCGTCATCGGCGTGGAGGAGGGCGTGGCGAGCATCGTCCTGCATGATGCGAAGGGCACGCCCCACCTGAAGCTCGCGGTGGACAAGGACGGCGCCACCCGGGTCGAAGAGGTGACGCCGGCCCCCGCGAGCAAGTAGCGCGCTGGGAGGAAGGCTCAGTCGTACTTCGGGATGCTGGGCTCGCTCCGCCCTTCCTCGGTCCACTTCTGGAGCGCGGGCAGCGCGAGCACGGCGTCGCGGTAGGCCGCGCTCACCGCGTCCAGCGCCACGTCATAGGTGACGAAGCGGGTGACGACGGGCGCGTAGAAGGCGTCCGCGATGGAGAAGCGGCCGAAGAGGAAGGGCCCGCCCTGGCCGAAGCGCCCGCGACAGTCATTCCAGAGGGCCTGGACGCGGGCGATGTCCTCCGCCACACCGGGCGCACGGCCCTTGCCCGGGCTGCGCGCGCGCAGGTTCATGTTCATGTGCTGCCGGAGCGCGCCGAAGCCGGAGTGCATCTCCGCGGTGACCGCGCGGGCCACCGCGCGAGCCGCCATGTCCTGGGGCCACAGCTGGGCCTGGGGGAAGGCCTCCGCCAGGTACTCACAGATGGCCAGCGAGTCCCAGATGGTCAGGTCGCCGTGCTGGAGCACCGGCACGCGCTTGCTGGGGGAGTACCGGGCAATCCGGTCCTCCGTGTCTGGAACAGCCAGCGGAATCACCACCTCCTGGAAGGGCTGTCCCGTGTGGGCCAGCGCGAGGTAGGGCCGCAGGGACCAGGATGAGTAGTTCTTCGAACCGACGACGAGTGTGAGCTGGGGCATGGGGCGGCCTCTATAACGCCGCTCGCCCAGGCCCGCCCGCGCTTGTGCGCGTCAGTTCGCCGCGCTCCGGCGCCCCCAGAAGGAGCGCATGCGCGACAGCAGCGGCATCCGGCGGCGGTGCTCGGGCGGGTCGATGCGGTAGACGGCCACGGGCAACCGGATGTTCTTCATCTCGCCACGGCCCAGGCGAACCGGCGGTGAAGCCAGGCGGCCTTCCACCTGACGCGCCACCGTCTCGCTGACATAGAGCGTGCCGGGACGGGCCAGCGCCTCGATGCGCGCGGCCAGGTTGACGCCTTCTCCAAACACGTCACCGTCGCGGTGCACCACCATGCCCAGGTGGACCCCCACGCGCAAGATGACCCGGCGCTCGGCGGATGCGTCTCCGTTGCGGGCGTCCAGGACGCGCTGCAATTCCAGACCGAAGTCCACCGCCGAGGGGCCGCCCTCGAACTCCAGGAGGAAGCCGTCCTCCAGCCGCTTCACCTCGCGCCCTCCATGGCGCGGCAACAACTCACGAACGAGCAGCGCATGCTCATCCCGCATGTCGTTCTGGAGCGATTCGTCACGCCATGAGAGCCCATCAGGGCCTTCAATGCCCGTGAAGAGAATCGCCGATAGTTTCCCGGGTTCTGGAGCCTCCACCACCATCGCGCATCTCCCCTTTCCCCCCGGCACTGTCAGCGATGCTACATCACACAGGGCCCCCGGTCCCAGCCGAGCCCCCCTCTCGGCTGGAACCGGGCCCTGGACGGCCGTCCGCCCCGGGGGGACGCGGCCGCACACGGTGGGTCCACCGGCGATGACAGGCTCCCCCCGAGGGCCCCTTGCCCTCCCTGTGCCCGCATACGCTCGGTGTTGGACATGACATGAACCGACGTGTCAGTCCTCATCAGGATACGTATTCCCTGACGCGCCGCACCAACGCCCTGTTGCGTCCTGTCCGGGCGTGTCGGGCCTCGAACTCAGCAGGTCGGGTTCGGTCCGAGTCCTGACAGGGCACGGCCCCGCGGTCCTGCCAGGTGACGCTCGCGAGGCCATCCTGCTGGCCAGGAGGCTCGGCTGGTCGCCCGGGCGCGGCACGTGCTGGACTCAGCCCGAGCGCGGCCTCGAGCTCGAGGCCCTCTCGGTCATCGCGCCTGACGCCTCCACGTCAGGCGGACGCTACTCCGCGCCAGCAGCGGGCGCGGCGTGCTTTCGGGACGCCTCCACGCGTGGATCCGGCCGTGGCCACACGGCGAAGGCCACGGCGGCGACGAGCGCCACCATCATCGCCACCGTGAGCGGAGTCAGCTTCCGCTTCGGCTGGGCGGCGAGCACGCCTGGGGAGGCGGACTGGGCCACGCCCGTCTTCGAGCGCAGCAACACGGTCGACCCCACCGCGCCCGCGTCTGGCGAGGGCGGCCCATTCCGGGCAGCGACCGGCGCGGAGGGGCCCCCTGCCACGGGCGCCCGCGCGATGGGCGCGGGGACCACCTTCGGTGACGCGGCACCGGCCTGCGCGCCCCCTGCTGGCGGACGTACGGGTGGAGCGTCAGCGCGGCGCGGCAACGGAGCAGGCGCGAGGGGTTTCTCTGGAGGGGGTTCCCCATGCGTCCGCTCGGGCCCCCGGGACGCCGCCACGCCTCCGTCTGGCACCTGGGACCCAGCCACAGCCCCGTCCCGAGGCGTCGGCTTCCGGGCGCTCGGCCCTGGAGGCGCCGCGGAGGGCGGCCTCCCCACGGGTGAACGGGCGATGGGGGCGGGCACGACGTCCGCGGGCGCCACGACAGGCCGAGGCGGAGGCGCCTCCATCTCCGGCAAGGGCATCGCCTCGGCGATGGTCGCGGCGTCGTGGGACGGGGCCACCGCGGGCACCGGCGCGGACAGGCTGACCGTCTCCGACTCCCGGAAGGGCGGGTTCGCGTCCGGAGGATTCACGTCGACGTCCTCGTCCTCCACCCCGCGTCCCGAGCGCCTGCCGGGCACCGTCTCCGGCTTCGACTCCGGAGCCAGCCCCACCGCGAGCTGCGGCGTGCTCAGCGGTGTGAGCATCGGCACCTCGCCCATCGTCTGCAGCGCGCGCCCCGTCAGCGCGAAGATGAAGCTGGCCACGTCCGGGAAGCGGTCCTCCGGGCGCTTCTCCAACGACTTCTCCACCGCCGCGATGACGTGGTCCGGCAGGTCCGGCACCAGCGCCTCCAGGGGCTCCGGCGGATCATAGACGATGCGGTAGATGAGCTCCGGAAGGTTGCCGTTGTCCCGGAACGGAAGCCGGCGCGCCAGCATCTCGTAGACGAGGCACCCGAAGGCGAAGATGTCCGTGCGCGGGTCCACCTCGCCGTTCTTCCCGGTGGCCTGCTCGGGCGCCATGTACTGCGGCGTGCCCAGGAGGATGCCGCCCTGCGTGTGCACGCTCTGCGAGTCGATGACCTTGGAGATGCCGAAGTCGAGCAACTTCACGTGCTCCATCATCACGCCGCCCACCTCGGTGGGCACGAGGAACACGTTGCCGGGCTTGAGGTCGCGGTGGACGATGCCCGCGCGGTGCGCGGCCTGGAGCGCCGAGCCCATCTGCCGCGCGCAGGAGAACACCTCCTCCAGCGTCATCGGGCCCTTGCGCAGCCTGCGCGACAGCGGCATGCCGCGCAGGCACTCCATCACCATGTAGGGCGAGCCATCCTCGAGGCTGTCGAAGTCGAGCACCTCGACGATGTTGGGGTGCCCCAGCTTCGAGGCAATCTCCGCCTCGCGCCGGAAGCGCACGAAGGCCTCGGCCCCCATGCCCGCATCGTGGCGCAGCACCTTGATGGCCACCTGCCGCCCGCGCAGCCGCAGGTGGTTGGCCAGGAAGACGGTCCCCATGCCGCCTCGGCCGAGGACGCCTGCAATCTCATAGGTCTCCCTCAGGACCGTGCCGAGGGGAATGTCATTGGGTTGGGAGGGAGCCATGAGTAACCGGTTTTCAGCTTTGAACCGGATTCTATCCTGCTCCCTCTGACATGCCTTGGCCACTGCGGCCAAGGCGTTCAGAAAGCCCAAATCCAATCCACAAGACCTCTCAGGTCTTGAGAACCGCGACTACTTCGCGGGCACGACGGCGGCGTCGCTGGCGGTGCGCAGCTCGTCTACCACGCGCCTGGCCCCGTAGACGTGCTCCAGCCCCGCCAGGATGCCCTCTCCGTGCACGGCGACCGCGCGGTTCGTCTCAGGGACGTAGGCATAGCGGCCGCCCAGCGAGTGCAGGTTCCCATCGAAGATGAGCCCCACCACGCGCCCGTCGCGGTCCACCAGGGGCGAGCCGGAGTTGCCGCCGATGATGTCGTTGGTGGTGGCCACGTCGAATGGCGTCTGGGGCGGCACCTTGCCACGCGCCTTCAGCCAGGTGTCCGGGAGCTTGTACGGCTCCTTGCCAGTGTGGCGCTCATACGCGCCGCCAAAGGTGGTGAGCGCGGCCACGGGGCGGCCATTCTCATCCCAGCCCTTCACCTGCCCGGCGTTGAGGCGGAGGGTGAAGGTGGCGTCCGGATAACCGGAGGTGCCGTACACCGCGAGGTGCGCCTTGGCGATGCGCTCGCCATTGCGCTTGAGCACCGCCTCCACGGTGTCCTCGTAGCGCTTGCGCGCCGCGCGGGCCTCCGCGTCCACCTTGCGCGCGAAGAGAATCATCGGGTCCTTGGAGGCCTCCACCGCCGCCTTGCCGCCCTTGAGCAGCGCGGCGCGCACCTTCACGTCCCGCAGCTTCGTGCCACGCACCAGGGCGCGCGCCAGGTCGGCGGGCGCCTCGCGTCCGAGCACCGACTGGACGAAGGGGTCATCCGCGCCCAGCGTCTCGCGCACGCGGGTGAGGCCGAAGGTCAGCAGCGCCTGGTCCAGCTCGGGCGTCACCGGCGCGTCGCGCAGGAGCTGCTGCTCCAGCGTGGGGAGCTGGGACTGGGTGTACTCGCGCAGCCGCTCCGCGTTGGGCCGCTCCTTCTCCTCGGCCACGCGCACCAGGTGCCGGGCCATGCGGAAGAGCTCGGAGGGATAGGCGTCCCCGGCCTCCTTCATGCGGTAGTCGGGCAGCATGCGGCGGTACGCGTCCAGCGCCTGGGTGATTTCGTCCCACGCGCCGTCGGTGGCGGCCTTCACCTGCGCGTTGGCGTCCACCTTCTGGCGCAGCGCCGCTTCGTCCTGACGCTTGCCGGCCAGCAGCGCCGGGTCCGCCAGCGCCTGGTGCCGCCCGCGCAGCGCCTTCAGCCCGTTCTCCACGCCGCGTAGCATGGAGCGCGTGGTGCGGTAGCGCTCCGCCGAACCCCCAGCGTACTCGCGCAGCATGCCGCGCAGCTCGGCGAGCTGGAGCAGCGTGTACGGCAGGTTGACGTCGCGCTGGAACTCCAGCTCGGCGACGGTCGCCTTGCGCTCGGTGCCACCCGGGTGGCCGGAGACGAAGACGAGGTCACCCTCCTTCGCGCCCTGCTTCGCCCACGGCAGGAAGTGCGGGCTCTTCGCGGGCGCATTGTCCTGCCACACGCGCAGGAAGGCCGCGTCGAAGCCGAAGCGCGGGAAGTTGAAGTTGTCCGGGTCACCGCCAAAGGCGGCCATGGAGAACTCGGGCGCGAAGACGAGCCGCACGTCCTGGAAGCGACGGTACTTGTACAGGTGATACTTGCCGCCGTTGTAGAGCGTCACCACGTCACAACGCACGTCTCCGGACGTGGCGCAGGCGGCCTCCACCGCGGCCGTCTCCTTCTTCAACGCGGTGTTGAAGGCCGCGCCAGTGAGGCCCTTCGTCGCCGCGTTCATCCGCGCGGTGACGTCCGTCATCTCCACCAGCTGGTTGGCCTCCACCTTCGGGCAGCGCAGCTCCTGCGCGGCGCTCGAGGCGTAGAAGCCCTTGGCCAGCAGGTCCTTCTTCGGCGAGGACAGGTCCTCGATGCAGCCGCGGATGCAGTGGTGATTGGTCATCACCAGGCCCTCTGGCGACACGAAGCTGGCGGAGCAGCCGCCGGCCAGTCGCACCGAGCCGAGCCGGACGTGGTCCAGCCACGCCTGCGTGGGCGTGAAGCCGTAGGCCTTGTTCACCGTGTCGGAGGGAAAGGCGTCGTAGGTCCACATTCCCTCGTCCGCCGAGGCGGGGAGGGACAGGAGCAGGCCGAGTGCGAGCAGTCTGCGATCCACGTGCGGGCGTCCTTCTGTCATGACTGGGAGTGGGGGTTGCCGGTTCTCGACTTGACGGCCGGCGCGCGTCAACCCCCGAGCGGAGGATGCATTCCCCACGGGTATCATGCGCCGCGTCAGATATGGTGGAGGCAATGCCAGGCAAGCATCGCGTCTACCTCGTCCCCGGTTTCTTCGGCTTCATCAACCTGGGCGAGCTCATCTACTTCGGCCACGCCCTGGACTATCTGAAGGACGAGCTGGCCCGCAGGCAGGTGGAGGCGGAGGTCATCATCGTCCTCTCCCACCCCACGGCCTCCATCCGCACGCGCACCGCGGACCTGCTCAAGGCCGTGCAGGAGACGGCGTCCGGAGACGATGGCCCCATCCACCTCATCGGCCACTCGACGGGCGGGTTGGACTCGCGCCTGTTCGTCAGCCCCGGCGCGCAGGTGGCGGAGGGCATGGACCTGGAGTCCTTCGCCAGGCGCGTGCGCACCGTGACGTCCGTGTCCACGCCGCACGCGGGCACGCCGCTGGCCACGTTCTTCATGGGCCTGTTCGGGCAGCGCATCCTCAAGCTGCTGTCGCTCTTCACCGTCTACGTGCTGCGCTTCGGCAGGCTGCCGCTGCGCGTGGTGTTCCGCTTCGGACACCTGCTCGCGCGGGCGGATGACCAGCTCGGATGGAAGCCCACGCTGCTGGACCAGCTCTATGACCAGCTCCTGGGGGACTTCTCCTCGGAGCGCCGTGACGCGGTGTCGAAATTCCTCAGCGACGTGGGCAACGACACCTCGCTGATTCCGCAGCTCACGCCGGAGGGCATCGACCTGTTCAACGCCAGCACGCTGGACCGGCCCGGCGTGCGGTATGGCTCGGTGGTGACGCAGGCGCGCCCGCCGTCGCTGCGCACGCGCATGGCGGCGGGGCTGGACCCCTACGCGCAGCTCACGCACACCATCTACGCGCTGACGTACGGGCAGACGCAGCGGATGCCACTCACGGCGCTGCCGCTGCACACGCCCGCGCAGACGGCGGCGCTGGTGCAGGCCTATGGCGCGATGCCTGGGCCCACGGCGTGTGACGGCATCGTCCCCACGCGCTCGCAGGTGTATGGCCGGGTGCTGGCCGCGGTGCGCGCGGACCACCTGGATGCGATTGGCCACTTCGACCAGCCCGCGCACCAACCGCCGCACGTGGATTGGCTCATCTCCGGCTCCGGCTTCCGCAGGCCCCAGTTCGAGTCGACGTGGAAGAGCATCGTCGACTTCCTGCTGGAGGACGAGCGCCCTGTCTTCACGGGGTCGTGACGACCGCGAAGACCTCCACATCCGGCAGGGTCAGTAGACGCCCATCAGGTGAATCTGCACGCGCGGATTCCCAAGGTATTCCTCCAGCCGCCATCGGCTGCGCATGCCGTCATCACGAATGCCCAGGCCGCCTCCGGGCTTCGGCGCCTCCGCGCTGGCGAGCGCATCCCGGAGCTGGGACACGGCCCAGGAGTCGAACTTCGGGTCGCCGGAGCCTTCAATCACCTTGAGGTCGAGCAGCTTCCCGTCGCGCGCCTGCCAGACCTCGACGATGGCCGCGAGCGCGAGCACCGGCGTGGTGACATCCACCATGTACATGTTGGCCGCGCGCCCGGCCTCGACGGCCGCTTGCATGCGATTGCGCTGCTCCAACCGGTGGTCCCGGGGCTCGGCGGCGATGGAACTGCCTGTCTTTCCGAAGCGCGCGATGGCATCCACCTGTTCGCGCTTCATTCGTGAGCCCAACACCTTCAGGTCTGGAGGTGGCGGGTTCACCAACTGCTTCGCGAAGCCTTCCCGCAACTTCGCGAAGTAGGGATGCGTGGCGCCGCCCGACGCGCGCGCCGTCGCGGCGGCGTCCTGGGCCCAGCCATCCACCCGTTCGCGGGCCTCCTCGGCCTGCCGGGCCGCCAGCGCCTTCGGGTCAGGAGCCTCACCAGGGCGGAGCGTCCGCCCCGTCGAAGGCGGGCCGCTGCGCAGCAGGCCGCCTCCCAGCAGTTCTTGTGGCTCCAGGCTGGGACGCGGCTGTGGCTGCGAGACGTCGCGCGGAATGTCCTGAGCCAGGGCTGGCGGCTCGCTGGGCCCCGCTGGGGCGACATCGGAGGGAAGTGGCTCGGCCCGCGCGGAGGACTCCTGCTGCAAAGGAGTGTCCGAGTCCTGCGTCGCAGTGGCGCGCGGACGCTCAGCGTGCCTCGGTGGGTCTTCCTTCTTCGTGGGCGGCCGCGGGCGCTCCTCAGGTGGAGGGGCGCCGCGCGGCTCCGGGGGCGCAGGTGGAGGCGTAGGGGCCTTGTAGACGACGTCCATCTCCACGATGCGGGGAGGCACGCGCCGGCTCCGGTCGGCATCGGACGGGCTCTCCGACAGCGCCGCGAAGAGCGCTGCATGCAGGAGCCCCGACACCAGGAGCATGAGAATCAGTTGGGCGCGCCGCGACACGGCAGCCAGCTTGCCTCGACGCGTCACCACAGTGAAGCCATGTGCAAGCGGGATGTCCTGCGATGACTCCTGCCCGGTGCGCGCAGGCGCCCTCTACAACTTGCACGCCAATCCGGACTCCTCAAAAGGCAGGCAAACCCTGGACTAGCATGAGCCCCATGCGGCACCGATTCCTCGCCCTGTTCACCCTTCTACCCGCCGTCACCCTGGCGTATGGAGGCATGGAGTCCCTCCGTCCCCATGACGAGGAGAGTAGCGCACGCTCTGCGTCCACATCCCGCTCCCCGCGTCGCTACTATATGGCATCAACCTGAACCAAGAGACCGAAGCGGATGGCACACCGACCCTCCGGCCTCGAGCGCCCGGACGTTATCGACGGATAGCCCTGTATGAGAAGCACTACATTTCCTTGGACGCAGCTTGTCGCTGCCACGGTTTATCAAGAGTCTGACCAATCCGAAATGGCGGCAACGTCACAACCGGAATTCCAAGCTGAGCGCAGGAACTTTGAATAAACGCCCGCAAATACGGCCAAACATGAACCATGCCATTTGTCTGACTATAGAGCTGAATCTCGTCATCCGTGAAGTCTGCGCCGTCCACCATTGAATAAACAGCGATTACATGGTACTTCACGCGCACAAAGACGGCCTGCGGATCGACTCGCGAGCGCACCGCGAAGTCGAATCGAAAGATCGAAGCGAACTCTGATTTTGGAGATGATGGCTGCCTAGCGGTCTGAACAACAATGTTCAAATCCTGCTCAACCTCCGCCTCCGGCTCCCCATCACCTGAAGGCCATCCAGCCCCCGCCTCAAGGTGAGTTTGCCGCAGTTCTTTCAGGGAGAACGCCGCAGCCATTCTTGCAAGGGTTTCTCGCTGAGTCCCATTCATGCGGTCGCCTCAAGAGTCAAAGCATTTGTCGCAGCGCGAACTGGCTCCGGTTCTGGCTCGAAACTCAGCCTCATGCTCTCAAATGGTCGACAGTCTGTGTCGAGTTCATTCAAAAGGCTCCAGAGCGATGCTCTATAGCTACATTCGCTAGGGCCTTTCGGGAGTTCAAGATGGAAGGAGCTTTCGCTGCGAATACGAAAAGTCTGCTCCGGAACGCACCGCCAGTTGTTTCGTAGCTCGTCGACCCGCGTCGGCTCCTCGGCCAGCAACACCAATGCTGCCGTCAGTGTTGGGCTTATATCCTTTCCCGCCTTCACTTTTGACAGATAGCCCGGGGAAAGCCCCAAGAGGGGCTCCAAATCCCACTGCCGGAACTTCGCGGTCTTGAGCCTCCGCAACGCAGCGTTCGCCTTTTTTGAGAGTTCCATGCGATACACACGCGCAAGTGCCATATCGAGCGCCCTTGTGGAGTCCTCATCGAGCCACTCAGTCCCACACGCTGTACACGTTGGAAGCTCCAGATCCGCTGGAACCTCAAGATCCGGAATATGCTTGAAGGCCATACGGCGTCCGGGCTTCGCCAGTGGCACCACCATTCCACGACCGCACTCAACACACTTGAAGCTCTTCATTGCCATCTCCTACCAGCAGGGCTTGAGCACACCGCCATTTCGCTCAAGGTCACTTTGGAGACGATGAAACGAAACACAAAACACAAGCTGGCCGCCATCCTCCACGCGAATCATCAACTTCACATACCAAGTTTTGCGATGCCTGAGTCCCGTAGCCCTCGCCAATCCGCTGGATACCAGAAGTCCATAGGCGTCATACTCAAAACCGTCCCGTAGCGTTTCGGTGTGGGCGAAATCCGACTCCCTAAGTTCCAGCAAACCGCGTCGGATCAACTCGCGGGCTTTCGAGTAGTCTCCGACAATCGGAATGATCGTCTCCTCGCACCGCTTACGGTCGGGTCGAAAGTTCCCCGCCAGCACGAGCTCCCGAACTTGGCCGAGTGGATAGCGCGGTGGAACTGGGCGTGAGTTCACACCCAATTTCTAATTTGGACTCGGTCCAAAATCAAGTCTCGACCGTTCCTGCGAGGCAAGGGCCCTAATTTCGGCCACTTAGAAGCTTGAGCGACTGCGGCTGCCCTACGCCCTTTGCCCCCTTGCTGGGCTGAGGTGGTTGCAGGCGACCCCTCTAGAGCCCTACAGAACACCCTACCTTCTTTTCCGTGCCTCCGCCGTGCGAGATCTTTGTGCGGAATCAATCTTGATTGGTCCAGTGGGACTCCCGCGCTTCGCGCTCCCTAACTCGGGCGAGCGGGCAAACTCAGCCGACCTCCGCTCAAGCCTCATTTTCAGAGCAAGGTCGTGTTCCAAGTATCAACACTTCTCATTCGAATGACGACGTATTTGGCGCCCTCGCAGTTTGAATGCATGAATATGGGCTTTCGTTCTGAACGTGTCCCGCGCGACACGTCACGCCAAAGGCAGGGGGCCTGCTCAGTAAGCATCCTTGCCCCCTTTCATCACAACTCAGCCGCCCCATGCCCTCACGCCTTCTTCAACACCGCCAGGAAGCGGGCATCCGCGATGTGCGTGCCCTCGAAGTCCTCCAGGCGAACGGGAATCCACTCGCGGGCCTTGTCTCCCTTCTTCTGGAGCGCGGCGTCCAGGCTATTGAACGTTTCGGGAGACGGCTCACAGATGGCGCGCACGCCGCCCTTGGCCTTCGCGTGGAAGGACACCTGGAGCTCGTTTACCAGCGCCAGGTAGCGGCCCGGCGGGAAGCGGCGGAAGAGCCACACGCCCATCGTCAGTTCCATCACCGTCACCTGCACGCCCAGGTACACGCTGCCCACGTGGTTGCGCGTGCGCCGCTTCAGCGGCACGGACACCTGGGCCCGGGCATCCGATGCGTCCTCCACCCGGACGCCCATCACCGAGGACAGCGGGATGATGTTCTTCACCGCCACCGTCAGCAGCGCATTCGCCGCGCTGGGAGATACCTGACGCAGCCGTTCCACGAGGTCGAGAGCAAGCATGGTCCGCCCATCATACCGACCGTGAGCCCGGCCGCCTGCCCCCCAGGCGTCACGCGTGGGCTGGCAATCCCGGAAGGAATCCCCACCTTGGAATGACCTTCTGGAGGAACCGCGCACCATGAACTTCCCAAGCCATGTGAATCTCCCCACCGACGCACGTGAGGAGCTCATCGATTCCCTCAACACCCTGCTGGCCGACGCCATCGACCTGCATTGGCAAATCAAGCAAGCGCACTGGAACATCCGCGGCCGGCACTTCTACAGCCGCCATGAGCTGTTCGACGACCTGGCCAAGCACGTCCGCAAGCAGGCCGACGAGTTCGCCGAGCGCGCGGGCACACTGGGCGGCTACGCCGAGGGCACCATCCGGCTGGCGGCCAAGAACAGCGAGCTGCCCGAATACGACCTGAAGGCCGTGGACGGTGACGACCACCTCAAGGCCCTGGTGGACCGCTTCGCCCGCTACGGGGCCAGCATCCGCAACGGCATCCACCGGTCCGACGAGCTGAACGACCCCGTCACCTCCGACCTGCTCACCCAGACGCTGGGCGAGGTCGAACTGGACCTGTGGTTCCTGGAGAGCCACCTGCACGGCGAGCCCCGCGCGGGGGCGCGCCGCGGGGGGGACGTCCGGCCCCAGGACACCACCGCCAGCCCCTCCAACGCCTGAACGGAGCGTTGACCACCGGAAGGCCCCCGCGCGCCTGCTCAAGAGCAAGCGCGCGGGCGGGCTCCAGCGTATAGAAGGCGTCCTTTCGCGACGGAGGACGCCTTTTTGACTTCACAGACGCGCATGGATGGGAAGGTGTGCCTCATCACCGGGGCCACCGGCGGCATCGGCCTGGAGGCCGCCAAGGCGCTCGCGCGCATGGGCGCCACGGTGGTGCTGGTGGGCCGGGACGCGGGCCGCACCGAGGCGGCCGTGGCCGCCGTGAAGGAGGCCGCCCCCAGCGCCCAGGTGGACTGGCTCCGCGCCGACCTCACCTCCCTGAAGTCCGTGCGGGAGCTGGCGCAGACCTTCCGTTCCCGCTACCCGCGCCTGGACGTGCTGCTCAACAACGCGGGGCTCATCATCGACCGGCGGCAGGTGACGGAGGACGGGCTGGAGGCCACCATGGCCACCAACCACTTCGCGCCCTTCCTCCTGACGAACCTGCTGCTGGACGTGATGAAGGCCACCGGCCCGGCCCGCATCATCAACGTCTCGTCCGATGCCCACGCCGCGGGCAAGCTCGACTTCGATGACCTGCAGAGCGAGCGCGGCTTCATCGGCTTCCGCGTGTACGGCACGTCGAAGCTGGCCAACATCCTGTTCACCCGCGCGCTGGCGAAGCGGCTGGAGGGGACGCAGGTGACGACCAACGCCCTGCACCCCGGCGTGGTGCGCACGGGCTTCGGTCACAACACCCAGGGCTTCTTCCGCCACCTCGTCAAGTTGGGCGCGGCGTTCATGATTTCGGCGGAGAAGGGAGCGCGGACGTCCGTGTATCTGGCGTCCTCGCCCGAAGTGGAGGCAGTGTCCGGGCAGTACTTCTACAAATGCCGTCCGAAGAAGCCGTCCTCCGCCGCGCGGAACGACGCGCTCGCGGAGCGGCTCTGGCAGGTGAGCGAGCAGCTCACGGGAGTCAAGGGATGATCGACCTCTACACGTTCGCGACGCCCAACGGGCAGAAGGTATCCATCGCCCTGGAGGAGCTGGGCCTCCAGTACAAGACGCACGTGGTGGACATCACCAAGGGCGAGCAGTTCAAGCCCGAGTTCCTGGACATCAACCCCAACAACAAGATTCCGGCCATCGTCGACCACGCGACGCAGGACCACCGTCCGCTCAAGGTCTTCGAGTCCGGCGCCATCCTCATCTACCTGGCGGAGAAGACGGGCCAGCTGCTGCCCTCCAACCAGCGAGGCCGGGCGGAAGTGATGGAGTGGCTGATGTTCCAGATGGGCGGCGTGGGCCCCATGTTCGGCCAGCTCAACCACTTCGCCCGCTTCGCCCCCAAGAAGGTCCCCTACGGCATCGAGCGCTATCACGCCGAGTCCCGGCGGCTCGTCGGCGTGCTCGACGGGAAGCTGGGCTCCGGGGATTACGTCGCGGGCCGCTACTCCATCGCGGACATCGCGCTGTATCCCTGGGTGGCCGGCACCCGCGCGTACTTCCCCGAGCTGTTCCGGGGGAGCAGCAACGTCGTGCAGTGGCTCCACCGCGTGGGCAGCCGGCCCGCCGTGGAGCGCGGCATGAAGGTCCCCCAGCTCAAGTAGTCCCACGCAGCTTCCCGGAAGCGCGGTGGCTGGATGGCCGCCGCGCTTCCATGTGTTCTCCCCCGTCATGGCCACGCTCGAACAGCTCCGCTTCGACAACACCTATGCCCGCCTGCCCGCTGGGTTCGGCGCGCGCGTCCACCCCAGTCCCTTTCCAGACGCGAAGCTGGTGAGCGTCAACCCCGCCGCCTTGAAGCTCCTGGACCTGACGCCCGAGGAGGCGCAGCGGCCGGAGTTCGTCGCGGCGATGGGAGGCGCAAAGCCCCTGCCGGGGATGGAGCCCTTCGCCATGGTGTACGCGGGGCACCAGTTCGGCGTGTACGTGCCCCGGCTGGGCGACGGCCGCGCCCTGCTGCTGGGCGAGGTCCGCGACGCCGCCGGGGCGAAGTGGGACTTGCACCTCAAGGGCGGCGGCCCCACGCCCTTCTCGCGCGGGGGTGACGGACGCGCGGTGCTGCGCTCCACCATCCGCGAATACCTGTGCGGCGAGGCCATGCACGGCCTGGGCATCCCCACCACGCGGGGCCTGGGCATCCTCGGCAGCCAGGCCCCGGTGTACCGCGAGGCGGTGGAGACAGGCGCCATGCTGGTGCGCATGGCGCCCTCGCACGTGCGCTTCGGCACCTTCGAGTTCTTCCACTACACCGAGCAGACCGAGCACGTGGCCACGCTGGCCGACCACGTCATCACCGAGCACTTCCCCCACCTCGCGGGCCAGGAAGGCCGCTACCCGCGCTTCTACACGGAGGTGGTGGCGCGCACGGCACGGCTGATTGCGCAGTGGCAGGCGGTGGGCTTCGCGCACGGGGTGATGAACACGGACAACATGTCCATCCTGGGCCTCACGCTGGACTACGGGCCCTTCGGCTTCCTGGACGACTTCGAGCCGGGCTTCATCTGCAATCACTCCGACGACCGGGGCCGGTACGCCTTCGACCAGCAGCCGCGCATCGGCCTGTGGAACCTCGCGTGTCTGGGCGAAGCGCTGCTCACCCTCATCTCGAAGGATGAGGCCCGCGCGGCGCTGGCCACCTACCAGCCCACCTACAACGCGCACTTCATGGACCGGATGCGCGCGAAGCTGGGCCTGCGGGAGACGCGCGACGAGGACCGCGAGCTGGTGAGCGACCTGTTCGCCCGCATGGCCGAAGCCCACGTGGACTACACGCGCTTCTTCCGCGCGCTGGGCCACTTCGCCTCGGTGGACGGCGCGGACACACGTCCAGCCCGTGACATGTTCTCCGCCCCCGAGGGCTTCGATGCCTGGGCCGGGCGCTACCGGGCGCGGCTGGCCGCCGAGGGCAGCGTGGACGCAGAGCGCCACGCGCGCATGACGCGGGTGAACCCCAAGTACGTGCTGCGCAACTGGGTGGCGCAGGAGGCCATCTCCCGCGCGGAGGCCGGGGACTTCTCGCTCGTGGACCGGCTGCTCGGCGTGCTGTCGGACCCGTTCGCCGAACACCCCGACGCGGAGCCCTACGCGGCGGCGCCTCCCGCCTGGGGCCGGCACCTGGCGGTGAGCTGCAGCTCCTGAGGCCGCGCCACGGGCCAAGGTTGAAGAAGCGAAGATTCCGCCCGGCCACGGTTGCCGGAACACGCGGCAGGCGCAACCTTTGCTGTCTATGGTGACGGACCTCACCCGGTTGCCCCTGCGAGGGAAACAAGGCGCCTTTCACGTCATCGTCGAGTCTCCCCGAGGCTCCACGCTGAAGCTCAAGTACGACACGGCGCTCAAGGCCTTCAGCCTCTCACGGCCGCTTCCCAGGGGCCTGAGCTATCCCTTCGACTGGGGCTTCATCCCCTCCACCCAGGGGCCGGATGGGGACCCGCTGGATGCGATGGTGTACTGGGACGACGCGAGCTTTCCCGGCGTGGTGCTGCCCTGCCGTGCGCTCGGCGTGCTCCAGGTGGAGCAGAACACGGGCGACGGCGGACGCGAGCGCAATGACCGCATCCTCGCCGTTCCCATCACCCCGTCCCGCGCCGGACACCTGACGGACTATCAGCAACTGCCACAGCGCGAGCGAGAGGAGTTGGAGCACTTCTTCCTCGCCGCCGTGCGCTTCGAAAACAAGGACGCGCGCATCCTGGGCTGGGAGGGGCCAGAGGGTGCCGAGCGGATGCTCCGCCAACACGCACGCACGGAGGAATAGATGGCCCAACCCACGCCCATCCGAGGGCTCGGGCCCGACAGCCGCCTGGGAGACGCCGCGCGCCGCATCCTCGCGGGCCGGCTCGCGGACGTCCGCAAACCGGAGGCCGGCTTTCAGGACGCCGTGGATGACGAGTCCGTCCATGACATGCGCGTGGCCACCCGGCGGCTTCGCGCCGCCCTCAAGGTGTTCCGCTCCCTGGGCGGCATGAAGAAGCTGGAGCGCGACGTGAAGCGCATCCAGGACGCGCTGGGGGGCGTTCGGGACGTGCACGTCCAGGCCGCGTGGCTGGAGAGCGTGGCCCAGAAGGCGAGCAAGAAGCCCCAGGTGCGCGCCGGCATCCTGACCCTGCGCAAGAAGCGGCTGTCCGAGTTGGAGACGCATGAGACGCGTCTGCACACGGAGCTGGAGCGCTGGGTGGACAGGACGGTGCCGCGACTCTTGCGCAAGCTGGACGGGCTCGATGACGGGCACCGCTTCGCCGGCCGCCGCGTCCGGGACGCGCTGCGCCAACGCCTCAAGCGCGTGCAGAAGCGAATCGACACGTACGTGGACGCGGCCGACGCGGCGTCCGCCCACGAGCTGCGCAAGGAGCTGAAGCGGCTGCGCTACGAGCTGGAGATCTTCCAGCCTGCCTTCCGCCGCACCCTGGACGCGCTGCTGGAGGTGCTCGTGCCGCTCCAGGACGGCCTGGGCGAGCTGCACGACGCCGACGTGCGCCTGGAGCTGTTCGAGCGGCTGGCCGCGGAGTCGGCGCCGCGCGAGCGCAAGTCCGCGCGGGCCCTGCTCCCCCTGGTCCGGGAGGAGCGAACGAAACGCGCGGCGGAGATTGCCCGCGAGGTCCAGCGGTGGCGCACGGAAGAGATTCCCAAGCGCTTGCGCCGCATGTTGACCTGAGTCCCTGTCAGCCGCCGAGCCTCACTGCACTGCGGCTCCTGCGGGCCCCCAGGGCCCGGACAGTCTGTCTCATCATTTATCGCGCATTCCGTTACATGAAATTGAAGGGCATGGCGACGGAGAGCGTATGGATGAGCTGCTCGGTCTCCGCATAGGGCCTGCGCGTGAAGACGTTGAGGTAGCCCACCTCCACGGAGGAGTGGTCCCCGTACTTCCAGCCCGCACCAACGAACACGCGGTTCATGTCGAAGCCGGCGCTGGGGCCATTCGCCACCGAGCTGAGGTGGTAGAAGACCTCATCCCAGACAATCAACGACAGCCGCCCCTCCGCGGCCACGGGGTGCGCACCGCGCAGCATGACGCGGCCCCGGTGGGAGACCTCCGTCGTGCCGGGCAGGAAGCGCTGCTCCAGACGGGCGCGGAGCGTGCCCCGGACCTGGCCGAACCTCGGCGTGTAGAGGAACTGCTGGAAGAGCCGGCTTTCGCCCTGACGCAAGGCCGGGTCGCCCTCCCAGCGCCACGATGGAAACCAGCCCTGCCCCAGCCACAGCGACATGTCCTGGGCCAACCGTACGCCTCCCGCCGAGCGGAGGATGCCGCGGGCGTCGTCCTTGCCGAAGCGCGGCTGGGCTTCCAGGTAATAGAGGAGGTGTTCCCCGATGCCCCCCTGCGCCGACACCGTGTACCAGAGCTGCGCTTCCGCGCGGACGGGCCGGGCCTCCACGGTGTGGAAGGGGATGACGAGCAACAGGCCGATGAGGGGAAGCCAATTCTCCGTGCGCATGATGCGCATGCCTAGAGCACGACACACGCACCTGCTCAACTGGGCAAAGCGTGAGTGCGGTCTGATCGACGATGCCGCGGCCGCTTCACACACCCCGAGCGTCCGCCCTTCACCGTGGGGGAAGGACGGACCCTGTCGCCTACTGCGTGGGCTGCTGGGAGCCCGGGGTGGACTGGCCACTCTCCGGCGCAGCCGGCGCCGTGGGCTGGACCTGGGAGGTCGCCTCGATGCGCACCGCCTGGGGCTCTCCGCTCTGCTCGTCGGTCCGGTAGGAGGCCCGGACCTGACTGCCCTCCTGGATTTCCCCAGCGCTGGCCTGGCGCCCGTCCACCATGACCTGCGTCTGCGGTGACACCTGCAGGCGCAGCTGCGGCTCGCCCTGTGAGCTGAGCAGCAGCTCGTCATCATTGGCGCGCAGCACCTCACCGACGATTTGCTGCTCCGAGCCCTGCTGGGTCTGGGCGCCCTGCTGCTGCTGCGCCTGGGGAGAGGACGCCGCGGCGACTGGCTGCTGCGTCTGCTGGCGAAGCTGCTCGGACTGCTGACGAGCCTGCTGGTTCTGCTGCGCCAGCGCGTCGCTCTGCTGTCGCTGGGCCTGCTGCGCCTCCTGCTGAGCCTGCTGGGCCTCCTGCTGGGCCTGCTGCGTCTGCTGCTGGGCGCGCTGCTGGGTCTGCTGAGCCTGCTGCGAGGCCGACTGCGCCTTGGCCTGGGCCTCCTGGTACTCCCGCTGCTTGTTCTGAAGCTCTTGCTGGGCGTCGGCGGCTTGTTTCTGCTGGCTGCTCGCCTGCTCCTGGGCCTTGCGAGCCGAGTCAAAAGCGTTCTCCGAGCGCTGCTGGGCCTGCGCCACCTGGTCGTTCACCGTGGACTGCCCGCTTGCCTGCCCTTGGGTCCCCCGGTCGCGTTCTTCACACGCCGTCCCCAGCGTCAGCGCCGCGGCGCCCGCCAACAACCACCCCGCGCGAAATCTCATTTGGAAGCCTCCCGTCGTCATGCACGTTCGAGGAGAAAGATGGCGAGCGGCGTCCTCGCGCCAACCCGCATCCAATCCGGGCGTCCGCCCTCCTGGCCGCCCTCCTCCCACGGGCGGGTGCACGAAGCGCTACCCATGGATGGGGTTTAACGGTAAGGGGCGCCCCCCATGCGTGCGTGCGGACTCGATTTCGGAACCAGCAACACCGCCGCGGCCCTGCCTGACGGCACGGTGCTGTCCCTGCAACCCCATACTGCGGAGGCCCGTCTCTTCCGCTCCGTCCTCTTCTTCCCGGACGACGAGCAGGACATCTACGCCGGCGCCGACGCCATCCAGCGCTACCTGGAGGACAACACCGGACGCTTCATCCAGTCCGTGAAGTCCTTCCTCCACTCCAACTCCTTCCGCGCCACCCAGGTGAAGGGGCGCACCTACACCATCGAGGAGCTGGTGGCCGTGCTGCTGCGCCGCGTGCGGGACGCCGCCGCGAGCTCCATGGGTGGCGCGCCCGAAGCCGTCGTGCTCGGCCGGCCCGCCGTCTTCACGCCGGACCCGGAGGCGGATGCCCTGGCCCAGCAGCGCCTGCTGCGCGCCGCCGAGCTCGCGGGCTTCCAGCACGTCCAGTTCCTCATCGAGCCCATCGCCGCGGCGCTCGCCTATGAGGCGCAGCTCACGCGCGACGAGCTCGTGCTGGTGGCGGACTTCGGCGCCGGCACCACCGACCTCACGCTGATGCGCCTGGGCCCCAGCCGCCGCGACAACCCGGACCGCCGCCAGGACGTGGTGGGCTCCACGGGCGTGCGCATCGGTGGTGACCGCTTCGACGCGGAAATCATGCGCCACAAGCTGCTGCCCCGCTTCGGCGCCGGCTCCACCTACCAGGTGCGCGGTTTCAGCGACAAGCGGCTGCCCATTCCCCAGCACATCATGGCCAAGCTGCTCACCTGGCACGAGATGTCCTTCATCCGGGAGAAGTCGACCCAGGAGCTGCTGGAGACCATGCTCAACACGAGCGACCGCAAGGCCGAAATCCAGGCCCTGTACGACCTCGTCATGGACAACCTGGGCTACCGCCTGTTCCGCGCCATTGAAGCGGCCAAGGTGCGCCTGTCCCAGGAAGACACGGCCACGGTGGACTTCGAGGAGGCCCGCATCACCCTCCACGAACCCATCACCCGCGAGGAGTTCGACACCTTCAGCCAGCCGCTGCTGGACGAACTCGACGCGTGCACCGCGGGCCTGCTGGAGAAGCACGCGGAGGCGAAGGACATCGACGCGGTGTTCCTCACCGGCGGCTCGTCACAGATTCCCGCGGTGCGCCAGCTCTACATGCGCCGCTTCGGCGAGGGGCGCGTGCGCACCGCGGATGCCTTCACCTCCGTGGCCGAAGGGCTCGGGCGCGCGGCGGCGCACCTGTCCGTCTGAGCCGGACGCCCAGGGCGGGGCCTACGGGCCCACGTCCACGGTGCGGCTGAGCCACCCCACCCCGCCCCGCCCATCCCGCGCCACCACCCAGAAGGTGACGCGCTGGGGCGTGGCGGGGGTGTCGTACGCCGACGTCGGGTCACCCGGCCGGCCTTCCACGGGCTCCTGGGAGCGGAACTCCTTCACCTCGCCGTCGCCGGTGGCGAACCAGCTGAAGAAGACCTGCTCGGTGCGCGGGCCTTCATCCGTCTCTTCGATTTCGACGCTGCCCTCGGCCAGCACCGGCGTGAAGGTCACCTCGCGCGACACGGGCAGCGGGCCGGTGAGCGGCGCGCCGTCCCACAGGACGTCCGACACCACCGGGTTCTGGTTGGGCGTGGTGGTGGCCCGCAACGTCACCCGGCGCACGCCGCGCTCCGTGCCTTCCGGTGTGCCGCTGCCGTCCGTGGCCTCGTAACCGATGAAGAGCGGGATGCCCCGAGCCAGCGCCTCGCGCAGCGCCGGGTCCTCGGGGTCCAGCGTTCCACCGCCCCCCGGATTGCCCGCGGCCAGTGCCTCCAGCAACACCGCCTGCACGTTCGGGTCCGACAGCGACAGCTCGCCGTCCGGCAACGGCACGCTGTCATCCCCCGGGCACCGCCCGTCATAGGGATTGCCAGTGAAGCGGCACAGCGCGTAGCGCACGGTGACGGGGCGCGCGTCCGGCGTCACCGCCAGCGCGTTGAACGTCATGGGGCCGGGCAGCGTGGAGGCGTCCGGGTCCACCACCAGTTCGGCGGGCTCCGCCTGGATGGCCAGCACGCGCACGCGCCGGATTTCGCTCTGAAGCTCGAAGTCGGGCCCGCAGCCGGCGAGCAGCCACACCACGAGCGCGGGGAGGATGGAACGCATGCTCAGAAGCTCCCCCGGGCGCCGATGATGGGAAGGATGGGCAGTCCTTCGAAGTAAGCGCTTTGGGTGTAGTTGTAGTTGTAGGCGATGCCTTCCACCGCCGGGTTGTTGTAGGCGTTCGTGAGGTCCAGGTAGACGTTGAGCGCCCACTTCTCGAAGGCGAAGTTCTTGTCCACGCGGATGTCCAACTGGTTGAAGGACGGCAGCCGGCGCGAGTTCACCGCCGCGTAGAGCGGGATGAAGACGTCCGACCCGTCGTCGCGCACCGAGCCCACCACCGGCGTCGTGGGATTGCCCGAAGCGAAGCGCATGCGCGCACCCACCTCCCAGCCCGCCGGCAGCTTGTAGGACGCAATCGCTGTCAGCACGTGCGTCTGGTCATTGTCGAAGAGGCGCCAGCCCACGCCCGGCGCGTCCTGGCGCTCGCTGCGGCTGAGCGTGTAGGAGACCCAGCCGAAGAGCCGGTCCGTCAACGCGCGGCGCACCAGCACCTCCAGGCCGTAGATGCGCCCCACGCCGCCGTTGCTCAACCGCTCGGGCACCCGCTGGCCGTTGCGCACCACCGTGGCGTTGGAGCGGACGATGAGTCCGTCCAGGTCGTTGTAGAAGACCTCGCCGCCCACGAACCACTCCGGCCGCGCCTGCCACTCCGCGCCCACGCTGTACTGGAGCGACCGCTTCGCGCGCAGGTCCGGGTTGCCGAAGGCCACGCTCGGCTCGTCCTGCACGGGTGGCCCGTGATAGACGCCCGCGCCGCCCTTGAGCGTCAGCGTGTCCGTCAGGCCGTAGCGGACCGCCAGACGCGGGTTGAAGGTGCGGCGGGCCTGGGTCTGGTCGGTGAAGACGTAGCTCTCCGCGCGCAGGCCCGGCACCAGCAGCAGGCGCGGCACGGGGCGCCAGCGCACCTCCACCCAGGTGGAGGGGAAGTACTGGAGGAAGTCGCCGTCCGCGGTGAGCACGTCATCGGTGACGGTGGGCGTGGGCGGCTCCCCCTCGCGGGAGAGGCCCTGGATGCGCGCGGTGACACGGGCGAAGTTGCTCACCACGTCGATGCCGCCCGCCAGCGTGAGCGCCTCCCCGAAGGCGTACTCCACGGTGGAGCGCAGGTTCAGGTCCGTGGAGGCGATGCGCAGGCCACGGTCGCCGATGCCGAACTGGACCAGCGTGTTGCCCACCAGGCCGTGCGTGTCCAGGGTGAGCGCGTCCGCGCGGTACTGGTGCCGCAGGCGCAGCTGGTTGAAGCCGGTGGTGACGTTCAGCCCACCGGTGACGGTGGGGTCGTCATCCGCCGGCCGGTCGAAGACGAGCCCCAGCCTGTCTCTGGAGGTGAGCCCCTGCAGCGTGAAGGTGTGGCGCGACTTCGGCTTCCACACCAGCTTGAGCTGCGCGTCGTAGTAACGCGGCGCCACCTGGAGGCTGGGGCCGTTGTCGCCCTGTGGCACCAGGCCCAGCACCAGGTCGATGTACGAACGGCGTCCCGCCACCGCGAAGCTCAGCGTGTCGGTGATGGGCCCCTCCACCACCGCGTTGGATTCGATGAGGCTGACGCCCACGGTGGCGTGGAGCCGGTCCGTGCGCGGCTCGCGGCTGCGCACGTTGATGACGCCGCCGGTGATGTCTCCGTAGTACGCGGAGAAGTTGCCGGGCAGGTAGTCCACCGCCTCCAGCAGCTCCGAGTTGTAGACGGAGGTGAGACCGCCGAAGTGGTAGAGCAGCGGAATCCGCTGGCCGTCGAGGAAGACGCCGGACTCCTGCGGGCCCGTGCCGCGGATGACGAGCTGGCCACCATTGAAGGCGGGGCGCGCCACGCCGGGCAGGTTCTGCACCACCTTCAGCGTGTCGCCCTGGGTGCCGGGGACGCGCTGCACCTCGGCCAGTTGGAGCGTCGTCTGCGTCACCTCCTTGCGCTCGCGCTCGCTGCGCACCACCGTCTCGAACGCGCCGAAGATGCGCTTGCGCACGTAGTACGTGGCGCGCGTCTCCTGGCCTTCCGTGAAGGTCTCCTCGGTGCGGAAGCGCTCGTAGCCGCTCTGCACCACCAGCACCTCATACGTGCCCAGCGGGATGCCGCGGAAGGAGAAGCGGCCCTCCTCGTCGGTGACGGTGGAGCGCTCCAGCGCGGGCAGCACCACCTCCGCGCCCAGGAGCGCGTCCCGCGTGCCCCGCTCCAGCGCCCGGCCGCTGAAGTTCACGGGAGCCTCGGGCTCCACGGCGGCGGCGTCCTCCCCCTCAGGCGGTGGCGGTGGACGGAAGACAAACTGGTAGGCGTATTCGATGCGCACCGGCGCGGGGACACCGTCCACCTCGGCGGGCTCGAACTGGAACTGGCGGACCGCCTCCACGGCGGCCTCGTCGAAGCCGTGGCCAGCGGGCTGGGACACCTCGACGTTGGAGACGGCGCCCGTCTCCGAGATGTCGACCCACATCACCACCGTGCCCTCGAGCTGCTGGGCAGCGGCTTCCGGTGGATAGATTGCCTCCACCTGGCGCATCAGCGCGGGGGGCTTCGTCAGCACGCCCTGGGGCGCGCCGGCGTCGGCATCCGTGACGCCCGCGTCCTGCTGAGCGGCGGCGCCAGTGGCGGCGAGGAGGCAGAGGACGGCGAGAAGGATTTTCATGAGGGGCGCGGGACTCCCGCGCCCCTCCTAGTGCGGCGCCTACTTCGGCGCGAGCACGATTTCGATGCGGCGGTTCAGACTGCGATTCTCCGCCGAATCGTTGGCCGCGATGGGCTGGTACTGCCCATAGCCCGCAGCGGAGAGGAACGTCGGGTCCACGCCAGCGTTCTGGAGTGAACGGACCACCGCCATGGCGCGCGCCAGGCTCAGCTCCCAGTTGGACGGGAACTGACCGCCGCCGGTCGGGACGTCGTCCGTGTGGCCTTCCACGCGGATGATCTTCCCCTGCACCGTCTTGAGCGCGTCGGCGATCTTCTTCAGCGCCTCCTCGCCTTCCTTGCCGACCCGGGCGGAGCCGGAGGCGAAGAGAATCTTGTCCTTGAGCTGGACGGTCATCTTGCCCTTGAGCTCGGACAGCTGAATCTTGCCGTCGGAAATCTCCTGCTTGAGGCTCTGGGCCAGGTTCTCGTACTCGGAGCTGCGCTTCTCCAGCTCCTCCTTCGCCTGGGCCAGCTTCTTCGTGTTGCGCGCCAGCTCGTCGTTGAGGGCGGCCAGCTGGGAGTTCTTCTCCTCCAGCGCGCGGCGCTCCGCGGCGCCCGCGGTGAGGCGGGACTCAGCGGTGCCCAGGCGGGTGTTCAGCGCCTCCCGCTCCTGCTCCAGCTCGGCGATCTTCTCCTCCAGCGCCTTCACCTTGGCTTCGGCGGCCTCGCGAGCACCCTTCTCGTCGTTGAGGCCCTTGGCGAAGTTCTCCGCCTCGAGCGCCTTGGCGTCGAACTTCCCCTGCGAAACGCAGCCCGTGGTGGAGAGCGCGACGAGTGCAGCCAGAACCAGCGGTTTCCGCATATGTACGTGTCCTCCTGACACCTTTGAATGAAGCGCCAGCCTATCGCTGGTGGTGCTCCGGGTCAGGAAGAACCTCGCACATATTTTGAGCTGAAACGAATGAGCGGCTGACGGACAGCCCCGTGTGTCAGTCAGCGCGGAAAAATAGGATGAGAGTCGAGCCAGACGGAGAAGAGTGCGTCCGCGAAGTGCTTGCCGGGGATGAAGACGCCGCCGGAAGCATCTCCTCCGACTTCGAGCCCGACGCCTGGGGTGTAGGTGATGACGAGGTCCTCGCCCTTCTGCACGTCCTTCAGCGACGCGAGCATGATGCTCAGGTGGTTCGCCAGCGGCCCCCGACGCAGGGCGGGGCTGTGCTCCAACCCGTCCCGGAAGCTGCCCACGAGCTGGTCCCGGGAGATGTTGCGCAGGAAGTGGAAGTGGAGCCGCTTCACGGAGTTGGAGTTGATGGCCTCGTGCGTGGAGCGTGGCCGGTCCTCCATGTAGAGGCTCCAGACGTAGACCTTGAAGAAGAGTTGCTTGTGCAGCTCCATGTGGGCGAGTTCGACGGTGCGCCCCTTGAGGTTCAACGACACCGGCATGTGCACGCCGCCGACCTGCTTCTGTCCCGCCTGCGCGGAGCCCGCGACGAGCAGCATGCCCGCCACGAGGCACCGCAGATTCCCACCCCACGCTTGAGTACGCATGCGCCCGACCCCCGACCCCAGACCCCACTGAATCCGACAGGACATACGCTGCACACGCTCCCGGGCACCGCCAACGCCCGGAAGGGCACCGCTGTACGGCAGTGGACGGCGACAGGTCCTGGAGGCTCAACGTCGGGCGATCAACCGCGACGCTTCAGCGGGTGGAGAGTTCCTGGAAGTGGATGCCTTCCAGCCTCAGCCGGCGCACCGCCTCCATGAAACGCTCGGTCCCCACAAGCACCGTCGCGTAGTTGCCCAGGCGGAACACGTCACGGTCCCTGGGGAGAGTGGCGCCTTCGAGGAGGGGCTCGTCTGGCAACTGAAGCCCACGCCGGCCACAGGTCGCGCACGCCAGCGGGAGGTCTGGAGGAAGACACTGCGGGTGCAGCAGACCGCCCGGTTCGAGCTGGAGTTCCAACATCTCCGGTGGGTGCTTCTGTCGGAACCGCAGCTCCGCTCGAACCCCCATGAGCCCGCGCACGCCTTCCGCCTGGAGCTGCTCCAACGTGTCCCGGCGCAGCAACAGCAAGTAGCTCCCCTGCCAGCTCAGAGGCCCCAGGTCCCCCTGCGCCGTGCCCACCAGTGGCCCGAACCGCGTCCCAGGAGGCAACGTCGCCGCCGGTGGCGCCAATGGCCGCACCTGCTCGCGAAGCCGCGCGAACTCGGCGAAGGGCGCTGACCGAGCCTTGAGGAACAGGTCCTGCTCAGGCAGCCCGGACAAGTCCACGGAGGGGTACATGTGCCCGGAGGAACTCCAGGTCGCGCCGCAACCCGGGCACTTCGCCAGACCCGGCAAGCGCCACCTGTGCGCGGCGTTGAAGTCCCCGTGATGACGGGCAGTCGCAACCCGGTCCTCTTGCAGCCAGAAGTAACGGGGCATGCGTCCTCACGTTCCTGGACGAGAATAGTAGGGCCGCAGTGGTCCGCCCAGGAGCTGGAATCGGTAGATGAGTTCCCCGGCGTGCCTGAAGACCTCCTCGGGCGTGGACTCCTCGTTGCGAAGGCGGAACTCACGCCACGCCTGGTTCCACGCTCCACCGCGAGCGCCACCCCCGTGAATCCGTTGGTGAAGGTCGCGAGGAATCGGCAGGGTGTAGTCGTGGATCTTGATGCCCTTCCCCTCGAACCACTCCGCCAGGTCCCGGGCCTGCGGGAAGATGTGGTGCTTCTCCCAGCGCCCAGGCGTCAGCTGATGTGAAGGCGGTACGACTCGCGCTGGAGCGCCGCTCCAGTTCGGGAAGACCATGACGGCGCCGCGTGGCAGGTGCTGCCCCCCGCCCCAGTTCCTGCGAGGCCCTCTGCCGGGAGTCGCCGCGGCCGCGGGTGGACGTGCGGGCGGGAAGCGCGCCAGCGCCACGTCACCGGGCAGGTCCTCACAACGATAGAAGCCGCAGGCCTCGCCCAGGCACAGCAGGGAGACACATTGGTCCTCCCGTGGCTCGAAGCACTCCACTTCCGCGTGGTCCCATGCCTGCTGCATGGAAGACCTGACCGCCGTGCCACAGCCCAACAAAGAAGCAGCGAACACCCCAAGCCAGACAAGCTGGCGGAACCGCGGACCGGTCATGACTCCCCCCTGGTCTTCAACGAATACCAGGAGGCAATGACACACACCTCAGACGGCCCCGGTCCGCGGAGGGGGAATGCTGCTCAGCGGCTCACCGCGCCGGGGTGCGCTCCAGCAGGGCCCCGGCCCACGTCAGGCCGCTGCCCACGACGCTCAGCACCACCGCGTCTCCCACGGCGGGGTCATCCCAATGCTCGCTCAGGACGCCAGGCGCGCCGGCGGCGCCGGTGTTCCCCCGGGTGTGCACGTTGAAGAAGTGCCGCGCGTCCGGCACCTCACACCGCCGCTGCACGGCCTCCAGCATGCGCAGGTTGGCCTGGTGCCCGATGAAGGAGACGGCCCCCGCGCCCTGGTCCGGGTGACGCGCCATGAAGCGCGTTCGCAGGGCCTGGAACGTCTCCCCCGCGCGGCGGATGGCGAACTTCTGCACCTCGCCGCCGTTCTGGGTGAAGTGCCCCATGCGCGGCACGCGCACCTTGTCCGCGCCCGAGGGGTCTCCGGCCAGCAGCGTCTCCGTGAGCTGCCAGCGCCCCGGCACGCGCGGCGACAGGATGGCCGCGGACGCGCCGTCTCCCCACAGCACCGCGCTGGAGCGGTCCGTGTAGTCCACCACACGCGTGGAGTTGTCCATGTTGACCACCAGCACGTAGTCCGGCAGCCGCTCCGGCCGCATGCCCGCCAGGAAGTGCAGCTGCATGCAGAAGGACGAGCAAGCGCTCTGCAGGTCCACCGCCGGCGCTTGGATGTTCAGCAGCTGCGCCACCCGGTTGGACTCGGCGGGAATGCATTCGTCGGGACTGCATCCGCCCGCCACCACCAGCCCGATGTCGGACGGCTTCAGCCCCGCGCGCTCCAGCGCCATCAGCGCCGCGCGGCGTCCCGTCTCCGCGTTGCTGAAGAGCGCCGCCTCCTGCGCCGCGCGCACGTCGCGGTTGCGCGTCTCCCGCAGGTAGTCCAGCGGCAACACCGTGTGCCGCGTGCGGATGCCCACGCGGTCCACAATCCACGCATCGCTGGTCTCCAGCCCCAGCTCCTCGAAGAAGGCGTTGGTCAGAAGGTTGGGAGGATGGAAGTGGCCGAGCGCGTGCAGGTACATTCAGAACCCTCTAACCGCGCAGCCTCCCAAAACTCTGTCAGCCGTCTGTCACGCCTCCGCGCCTTCGCGCACAGCGGACGACCTGCCGGGCCATCCGCCTAACGCGCGGCGTCAGCCTTCCGGCCCGTGAGCCGCAGCCGCATCGCGCCCTCGCCGCGCGCCTCGAAGCCCTGCTCGACGGCGTCGTCGGTCAGCTCCACCTTCACCGGCCCGGACAAGGTGAGCTCCAGCAACTGGATGCCCTCCGCGAGGACGGACATCTGCCCTTGCAGCGGAATGGTCAACAGGAACGGCGCATTGATTTCCTGGCGTAACACCGTCATCGCCACGTCGAAGATGCCTACGGCGCCGCGCGGGTCCTGACGCACTTCGACCAACCGTGCGCGAGCCTGGGTGACACGGGTGTTATCGCCCTGCTCGTCCACGATTTGCTTCGCGAACGCATCGGAGAAGCCATCCAGGGTAGCGCCCACCGCCAGCGGATTCTTCGGAAAGGCGGCCTCCATCCGGTCGGGCTTGCCGAGCTCCGGCAGGTGCTTCGCCACCTCGTCTGCTTCCTCCTTGGGCACCGGCTTGCCCGCCGCGTTCGTGATGACCACGCGGTCCTTCTTCCACTCCGCCAGGTACGTCTTCCGGCTGATGGGGCTCGCCTTGCGCTGGACCTTGCCCTGCTCCTCGGCCACCTCGCCCACGTCGCCGAACGCCATCTTCACCTTGGAGATGACCTTCCCCTTCGCGGCCAGCACCGTCACCGTGTGGCGGCTGGACGAGGTCACCGACATCGCCACCGACATCGGCTTGTCCATGTCCGAAGCGCGCAGGTCGAGCGCCAGCCGCATGTCCACGGCGTTGTCCAATTCCTCCTGGTACCCCACGCGGGCGTTCACCTGCTTGAACTGGATGGTCGGCGCCTTCACCTCGGGCGCGGGCGCAGCCGGCGCCGTGGCATGGGCGGCCAGCGGCGCGAGCGAGAGCCCCAGGGAGACGACGAACGGATACACGCGGTGCATGTGCTGCCCTCCTGGGACGGCATCCTTTCACGGGCCTCTCGCACGTGTGCCGCTGAAATCGTGCAGTCCGCCAGGAAGCCCATCGTCTGAACCCAGACGGATGGAAGCGCGACCCGCGCCGCCGGGCGGACGGCCCTCCGCCGCGCGCTACAGTTCCGCGAATGAGCGCCGCCCCGGGTCCCCAGGTCCACTTCCGCACCTGCAACCTGTGCGAGGCCATGTGCGGCCTGCGCATCGAGCTGGACGCCGGACGCATCACCTCCATCCGGGGTGACGCGGAGGACCCCTTCAGCCGGGGCCACGTCTGTCCCAAGGCCCTGGCGCTGGAGGACCTGCACCAGGACCCGGACCGGCTGCGAAGCCCCATGCGCCGCACCGCCAGCGGTTGGGAGTCCGTCTCCTGGGACGACGCGCTGGATGAGACCGCGCGCCGCCTGTATGCCATCCAGCGGGAGCACGGCCGTGACGCGGTGGGCTCGTACCTGGGCAACCCGAACGTCCACAACCTGGGCAACATGCTGTTCGCCCCGGAGCTGATACGCACGCTGCGCTCGCGCAACCGCTTCTCCGCGACGTCCGTGGACCAGCTGCCGCACCAGTTCACCGCCTACCTCATGTTCGGCCACCAGCTGATGGTGCCGATTCCCGACATCGACCACACCGGCTACATGCTCGTGCTGGGCGCCAATCCCCTGGCGTCCAATGGCAGCCTGATGACGGCGCCCGACGTGCGCGCCCGCCTGCGAGCCATCCAGCAGCGCGGCGGCCGCATCGTCGTCATGGACCCGCGCCGCACGGAGACGGCGCTCATCGCCGACACGCACGTCTTCATCCGGCCGGGCACCGATGCGCTCGCGCTGCTCGCCCTGCTGCACGTGGCGGTGGTGGAGCACGCGCCACGCCTGGGACCGCTGGATGCCTTCACCGATGGCCTGGAGACCGTGTGCGCGCTGGCCCGGGACTTTCCTCCGGAGAAGGTCGCCCCGCACACGGGCGTGCCCGCGCACACCCTGCGCCGCATCGCCCGGGAGTTCCTCTCCGCGCGAGCCGCCGTGTGTTACGGCCGCATGGGGGTGTCCACCCAGGCCTTCGGCGCGCTCTGCCAATGGCTCATCACCGTGCTCAACGTGGTGAGCGGCAACCTGGACCGGCGCGGCGGCACCATGTTCACCCTGCCCGCGTTCGACGTCGTCGGAGGTCCACGGGCCCTGGCCATGGGCCGCGGCGGCTTCGGCCGCTGGAAGAGCCGCGTGCGCGGGCTTCCGGAGTTCGCGGGGGAGTTGCCCACGGCGGCGATGGCGGAGGAGATGCTCACGCCGGGCCCAGGCCGCGTCCGCGCGCTGCTCACCGTCGCGGGCAACCCCGCGCTGTCCACGCCTGATGGCGCTCGGATGGAACAGGCGCTCGCGGGATTGGACTTCATGGTGAGCATCGACCCATACCTCAACGAGACGACGCGCCACGCGCACCTCATCCTCCCGCCGGTGTCACCGCTGGAGCGCAGCCACTACGACATCGCCTTCCACGCGCTGGCGGTGCGCAACACCGCGAAGTACTCGCCCGCTCTCTTCGAGCCCGGGCCGGGCAGCCGCCAGGACTGGCAGATTCTGCTCGCCCTCCAGCACCGGCTGCTGACGCTGCGCAAGGGCCGCCCCTCCGTGCGCGCCACGCTCAAGTACCAGGCCCTGTCCCGCCTGGGTCCGGAGCGGGTGCTGGACCTGGGCCTGCGGCTGGGACCCTACGGCGCGCGCGTCCACCCGGCGAAGCACGGCCTCACCCTGGAGAAGCTGCGCCAGTCGCCCCACGGCATCGACCTGGGGCCGCTCCAGTCCTGCCTGCCCCGGCGTCTCCAGACGAAGAACCGCCGCATCCACCTGGCGCCGGAGCTGCTGGTGGCGGACATGCGACGCCTACAAGCAGCCTTCCCCCAGCACACCGTCCCCGAGCAGCACAGCGGCGAGCTGCTGCTCATCGGCCGGCGTCACCTGCGCGACAACAACTCCTGGATGCACAACGTGCCGGGCCTGCTGAAGGGCAAGCCGCGCTGCACGTTGATGATGCATCCGGAGGACGCGGCCCGGCGGGCGCTCGCCGACGGCATGGAGGCCACCGTCATTTCACGCGTGGGCACGGTGACGGTGCCCATCCACGTGACGGACGAGGTGATGCCCGGCGTGGTGAGCCTGCCCCACGGTTACGGCCATGGCCGCCAGGGCACCCGGCTCGCCGTGGCCACCGCCCACGCGGGCGCCAGCCACAACGACCTCACGGACGCACAGGCCGTGGACGCGCTCTGCGGCAACGCCGCCTTCAGCGGCACGCCGGTGCGGGTGCGACGGGCAGCGGCGCCCGAATCCGCCACACCAGTGGGATGAGCGCCCCCACCAGCACGAACAGCAGCTGCACCAGGTGCCCCAGCAGCGCCACCGACATGGCGCGCGCGGCCGTGGTGTCCAGCACGCCCGCCGCCAGCGCGAAGGCGCCGTCACTCACGCCCACCTGCCCCGGCACCAGCGAGCCCACCGCCAGCGCGCACAGGTAGAGGCCCTGGGCGAAGAACGCCTGCACCAGGGAGGTGTCGATGCCCACCGCGTAGGTCAGCACGCCGTACTGCGCCACCTGGAACAGCCGGCTGCACAGGAACGCCAGCATGGGCGACCACGGCAGCAACGAGCCACACCGCGCCGAGGCCTTGAACTGCTCCGCATGGAGCGCCCAGCGGCTGAAGCGGCACACCAGCCACGCACCGGGCCGCTTCGCGCGCATGCACGCGCGCACGCCCACCGACAGCAGCACCAGCAACACGCCATGCGCCAGCATGAGCATGGTGAAGAGGGACATGCCCGTCAGCAGGTAGGACGCCAGGGCGCAGGGGAACGAGATGAAGCCGCCCGCCGCCAGGGACGCCGCCTGCGAGGTCGCCGCCGCCGCGGTGGCGGTTCCGCCGCCCATGTAGGGACTCAGCAGGGCCGCCTTGGTGGCCTCCGCCGCGGCGCGGCCCGCCGGGGCCATGCTGGACACCGCGGTACCGATGAGCTGCGCGCGGGCCAGGACGCGCCAGGGCACGCGCCCCGCTCCCGGGCCATAGGCACGCCGCGTGGCCAGCCCGTCCATGCACTGCCGCCCTAGCTCCAGCAGCACCACCCACGGCAGCCAGGGCGCCGCGCTGGACAACACGGCGCCCAGCTCGCGGGGCCCGGCCTTGTGGACCAGCAACGCCAGTGTGCCCACACCCGCCAGCGCGAAGACGGGCCGAAGCCCCACCACCATCCACCGCTTCAGGACCCGCTGCGGCGCCGCTGCTCCCACAGCGCCAGCTGGCGGGGCCAGGGACAACTCCCCGTGCGCGTTGCTCACCATCGACCTCCTCGCCGTCCCGTTGCCCGCAACGGAAAGTGGGCAGCGTGGACGCGACTGGCGAGCCCCGTCTGTCCGCCTGTCCCCGCCCACGCGGAGCCCGCGTCCAGCGGTGGACAGGCGTGCGCCCTGGACGGACGCGGCGGTGGATCACACCGGCCGCTTGGCCGCTCGGCGCGCACCTCGAAGCGCTTCAGCTCGTCTCGTCAGGCTCTTCAACCGGAGGACGAGGATGAGAGCGCATGCGGTCATCTGGCTGTCGCTGGCGCTTGCCGTCACGGGCTGCTCGACAACCCGGTTCGTACGTCTGGACACAGGGGATGGGCCTACCAGGGTCCACACGCCGTTCACGGAGGATGACACCAGGCCCCCCGTGGAGCTGGACGACGATGAATGCGAGGAGGCCCTGGTGGAGCTCGCCCGGGACGTGCGGCCCTTCGCCCATTCCCTGCGCGAGGCCCGCCAGCGGTTCGGCGGGCGCGCTGGCCGATGGTCACTGAGCGCCGACGCTCTACGCGTGTCCCCGGGACCGGCTGGGCCTGCGCGGCGGTTTCCCACGCGAGCGTGAACGCCAGGGGAAGAACCCATCTCAACAATTGGAGCAACGGTACGTGAGCTCCCGAATGGGGCGCTACCATCGCGAACGCTCACACAGGGGGCTCTTTCCCACAGCCAACGACGCGGCCCAAGCGCCTGAATCGGAGTCAATGCGATGAGCGTCCGCCAATCTCCGGAAAGCGCTCGTAGGCCCGTTTGAGCGCTTCCAGATGCGCGGGGTTGTTGTAGTCGAGCGGCGCGTCTGTAAGGCGCACGACCCACCCGCCCGACGCCGTGCACCGCGCCCGCGTGAGCAACTCGGCGTCGCGAGCAGGATCCGGGAAGCCGATGGCCCGTGCGGCGGCTGTCGACCAGTAGTTCAGCCACCCAAGAAAACTGGGAATCTCGGGGGTGGGGAGCTTCTCCGGAAGGTTCAGCATGGGAAGCCCACGGGGTGAGTGTTCCGGTCCATGCGGCGAGCGGCGAAACTGCTGCGCGACCTCAGAACCGTAGCCGTATGGCGACGCATGCCCCCAGAACGAGCGCGCCCCTTCCGCTACCCCCTCAAGCAGAGCCGCCGCTGCCGCGAACACGGGCTCATCCAATGGCAGTTTTGCATGCACTTCAAACTGGGGCTGACCGCCCGGGCTGAAGAGTCCGGATCTTCCCCTTCCCGAAACCATCACGGGGTAACGCTCATCCCCATTGCACATCAGGGGGAATCCGTCCTCCTCGGTCCTTTCTGCGAGCCACGCATCGCGCTGCGGCAATGCGACGGGGCGCCCTCCTTCGCCTACTTCCCACTCCAGGCGCAAGCCTGGGAGCGCCTGTTCCATCCCGTGGACGATAGCGAGAGCGCGGCGGTCGCTCCTAACGAGCGCAGGCGCGTAGACGACAAGGGTGAGGGCTCTGCGCCTGCTCATCGTGTGCACCCTGTGACGACGACATCAAGTGTTGGGTCCCGTGCCTCCAGCGCCTCTTTGTGCGCATCGGTGCTCACCCCAACGACGAAGCCATATCCGCAGGCCGCAGCGGCACTTCGCTCGTTGTCTATCTGATTCAATTCCTTCTCCATCTCCTGTTCCTGGATAAAGTCGTTGTATGTGTCAAATCGATGGGTCTTGATTTCCCACAGGACGCGCACACCGACTTGCAGCGCATCGAAGCGGACACCCCCAACAAGCACGTCCATCCCAGGATAACGGTTGGGAGGGAACCTGTCGGCGCACTCGTTGTGTCTGTCGTCTCCGCCGAGGTGTGGCACCGGAACAGGCTCACAACTGGCGCGGCGTGTCCGGCCCACGGGTCCAGGCGGCATCGGGGGCTGCCAGTCCTGCCCCGCTGGCACTGGTTCCAGTTCGGGCTTCCGCTTCGTTTCTCCTTTCCGGGTCGCCACCCTCGCTCCTCGCGCGGCTCCTGCTTCCTCGGGAGAACCGTGTCGAAGCGCATACGCGTCCAACGCCTCCTTGATGGCGACAGCCACCACCACCACGCCAAGGACAATGACGGCTCCCACGGCAATCTCAGGCGCCGCCAGCACGCACAGCCCGACTCCCACGGCAGCGGCGCCCGCCGAGGCGACCGCGCATCTTCCCGTGGTGTCGTGGAACTCGAGCCGGTCATGGTCGAGGGCCCCATAGCACCTCTCAACCAGCACGGGCCAAGGGTGAGAAGCCTCGCGGACGACGCACCGCCCACCGTCCCTCCAGGGCAACGCCGCCGCCCGCTGGAGATTGGCCACTCTCTGACCCCGGCCTCTGTGTGCGCCCCGAGGCGGAGGCGACGTGGCACAGGCCGCAAAGAAAGCCAGGAGTGCGATGCACGCGCGAAACCGCATGAACACGGCCTCTCATCCAAGTAACGAAGCAGCGGGGCAGATGTGGATGATAGCAGGCGTAAGCGACGGGTGAGCGACTCTCCGCGGAGGGTGGCGCCCAGGAGCTCTGACGGCCACCGTCCGCAACTTGCGTGAGCAGTGAATGCTGTCGTGTCGCGGCACCGTTGCGCCTGCTGCGGGCGTAGCGAAGATGAACCGGCACCACAACGCCCGACTGCTCAACACAGGAGCCTATCGACCCAAACCACGTTCAGCTGATTTCCGAAACGCGGAAGATGGGCAGCGTGGACGCGACTGGCGAGCCCCGTCTGTCCGCCTGTCCCCGCCCACGCGGAGCCCGCGTCCAGCGGTGGACAGGCGTGCGCCCCCGGAAGACAAGGCGGTGGGGCACGGCGACTGCTTGGATGCTCGGCGCGCCCCTCGAAGGCCGCTAGGGTGCGCCCCACACGCCTACACGAAGCATGGAGCGTCCCATGAAAGCAGTGCGGTTCTCAGCCTTCGGACAGCCACTGAAGGTGGTGGAAGTCGTGGAGCAGCCGGACGTGGCGCTGAAGCCGGGCGAGGCCCGGGTTGAAGTGCTGGCTACGCCCATCAATCCCTCCGACATCCTCACGCTCAGCGGCCAGTACGGACAGCTCCCGAAGCTCCCCGCCGTGCCCGGCAACGAAGGTGTCGGCCGCGTCGTCGAGGTCCAGGACTCCAGCGCCGTAAAGACGGGTGACGTCGTATTCCTCCCGCTGGGCGCGGGCACCTGGTGCACCCAATTGGTCGCTCCCGCGGACTCGCTCCTGCGGGTGCCGCCGGGAACCGACCTGCGGCAGGCCGCCATGCTGTTCATCAATCCTCCAACCGCGGACCTGCTGCTGCGGGACTTCGTCGCGCTGCAGCCCGGCGAGTGGGTGATACAGAACGCCGCCAACTCGGCGGTGGGCCGCTCCATCATCACCCTGGCGAAGCAGGCAGGCTTCAAGACGCTGAACGTCGTGCGGCGTGAAGAACTGGCGCCGGAGCTCACCGCGCTGGGCGCGGATGCCGTGCTGCTGGACTCGGATGAACTGCCGGAGCGCGTGCGCGAGGTGACGGGCGGCGCCAAGGTCCGGCTGGCCATCGACGCCGTCGGCGGCGAGTCCACCCGGCGCCTGGGTGACGCGCTCGCGCGCGGCGGCGTGGTGGTGAACTATGGCGTGATGAGCGGAAAGGGCCCTCGGTTGTCAGCCGCCGCCACCATCTTCAAGGACATCACCCTGCGCGGCTTCTGGCTGGTGTCGTGGATGAAGAAGGCGCCGCGCGAGGAGCAGGGCGCCCTCTTCGCCCGGCTCGCGAAGCAGGTGGCGGAGGGCACGCTCCACGTTCCGGTGGAGGGAACCTTCCCCCTGGAGTCCATCCAGGAGGCGCTGACGCGCGCCATGGAAGGTGGGCGCGCCGGCAAGGTGCTCCTCACGCCCAACGGCCCACTCTGAGGCGCTGAGCGACGCCGCTCCGTCAGCCCCAAGGCCCCTGGAACAACTCCCCGAAGCGCAGGGTCAGCTCCGGGCGCCGCACCAGCAGCTTCCCCCACGCGGTGGCCTCCGACGTCCAGGTGGCTACCGATAGGCCGTGCGCCTCGAACACCGCCATCACGTCGTTGTTCACGCTCATGACCTTCAACAGCCGCGTGTAGTCCAGCAGCGTGCGCAGCCGGGCCTCCGGGAAGCACACCTCCAGGTCGAGCGGCTGCACCGGCCCGCGCGGATTCAGCAGCACCAGCGGCGTGAGCAGCGGCGCAACCTCCACGCCGTGCGTGAGCGGTGACGCATCCACCTGACGTGCCATCAACTCCCGCTGGCGCGCCAGGTCCCGCTGGCGGGACGCCTCCACCATGCGCCGGAGCTCCGCCTCGCGCGCCTGGTCCTCCCGCTGCCGCTTCCGCTCGAGGTGCTCCCGAATCAACCGGACATCGGCCTCGATGTCCTTCAGGAAATCGCGAGAGTGGCTCCGCTCGCTCGACGCAGGTGACGCGGCGACGACACGCTCCCGGAAGCTGGGGAACCAGGCCAGGAAGCGCTCCGCGTCCGGGACGAGCGCGTCGACGTCTCGCCTCACAGTCCCCGACAACACCGCCGCCGCGTATGACACCGCGAGCGAGGTGGCACGCGGCAACGCATCCACCCGGAGCTCCGCCGCCTTCCACACCGGTTCGAGGCGGCGCGACAGGTCCTCCGGAGGCGACTCACGGACCAGCGCATCCACACGCTCCGGCAGCTGCTCCGGGTCCTCCACCGGCCACCACGTCTGGAAGCACACCACCGCGTCGGGCTCCGCCGCCTGCTGCCGTTCCCAGAGTGCCGCCCTCCACGGCGTGAAGGTGGCCAACAAGTCTGTGCGCTCGTCCGGGTGCAGCTGGAAGCGCCGCCACACGGCGTCGATGAACACGGCCTGCTGGCTGTCGCCATTCCACCCGCGCACCACCTTCGCCAGCGGCGCCAGCAGGCGTTCGCGGCCCTCCCCCGTCCAGAGCGCCATCAACAAACGCGCGCCCTGGCCGGGAGCGAGCGTATCGCCCCACCGCAGCCGTGAGGGCAATGACAACACCGCCTCCAGCAACGGCTCCGTGCACGGCGCCTCACGACTCCACGCGTGCAACCGGAGCGCATCCTCCTCGCCAGCGAGCGTGAGGAACCGGGAGAAGGCCGCGTCCTGGAAGCGACTGGCGCGAAGCGATGGTGGCTCTCGCGCCAGGGACTCGGACACCGCGGAGACGAAGGCGCGCGTCTCCTCCATGCGGTCCGCGTCCCGCGCGGCGGCGGCCCACTCGAGGAAACGAAGCGCATCCGCCGCGGAGAGCCGCGCCAGCCGCGCGAGCGCCCAATCCACCCACAGCGCCCGTTCCTCCGGCGGCAACTCCGCGAAAGGCCGGCCACGGGCCCAGCCATGCAGCGCCTCCGCCAGTCCACCCTCCACCCGGTCCGACACGGCGAGCAACGCACTCAGCGCCCCCGGAGGCGCCTGCGCGGGCAACCGCCGCAACACATCGAGCGCGAAGTCCGCGTCTCCCCGCGACGCCATCCGCTCCAGCAACCTCACGGAGCCCCGCGACGCCAACGCTCGACGCGCCTCCGCGGCCCGCGCCAGGTCCGTGGACTCCACGGCCGCGAGGAGGCCGTCCTCGTCCTGCAAGCAGAGCGCGCATTCGAAGCGCAGGTCCGCGTCCGGATGGTGCAGGCCCTCACGCAATGCGAGCAGCAGGTCCACGTCCGGCGCCTGCCCGGTGGCCCGCGCCCACGCCACGGCGGCGCGCGCCCCCTGCTCCGGAAACCGGGCGAAGGCGGCGCGAGCGAGCCGCGCGATGCGCTCGGTGGCCACCCGGGACCCGTGCGCGTGTGGCCACACTCGCCACCGGGTGAGCGCCAGCGCCGCCTCGCAGCCGAAGCGGCCGTCATCCTCCAGACACGTCAGCACCGTGTCGAGCGCCGCGTGCGAAGGCGTGCCTTCGTGGACGTCCACCAATGCGGCGAGCCACCGCGGCTCCAGGGCGGGAACGGCGGTATGCAGCCCCTCCTCCAGCTCGACGGCGGGCTCCTCCTCGGGCACATGCCAGGGAAGCCGCTGGGCCCACCGGTCCTCGACGTCCTCCTCGAAGCCCTGAAGAAACAACGCCTGCTCGTAGCGCCGCACGCCGACGAGCAGGCGCCGCACATGGGCCCACATCCTCGCGTAGCGCGACTCCAACCGCTCCGCCATGGAGGTGGGGAGGAGCGACACCCGGTCCGCCAGCGCATACCGGTCCACCCCCGCGTGCACGAGCATCCGCGCGGCGCCATACCGCTCCGGAGGAACCGGGCCGCAGTCGCACCGAGGGCACAGGAGCCCCGGCTCGTGGAAGCGCGTGCAGGCCGGGCAGCGGACCTGCGCCCCTCGGCGGGCACCATTCTCCAGCGGGGGATGCATGCGTCTTCTCTACACCGACTGGGGCCACTGCGCCCCACCCCTCAACCGTCGCGACGCAATGATGCGGCAAAGCCGCACGGCACCCGCGAATCATTCGCCATGCCATGGCGCAGCTGTAACGCAACATGTTTCAATTCCTCTCAACCTCCGCGCGGACCTGGGCGGCGCTCACTCCATCCGTTGCAACCCGTAGCTCTCACCCAAGGAGAAACACCCCATGAAGCAGACCTTTGCTGTCCTGGCGGCGCTCGCCGTATCGACCCTGGTGGCCTGTGGCGGCATTGAAGCCGTGGAGCCGCAGGAGGAGCTGGGCCAGGAGTCGAGCGCCCTCGTCTCCTGCTCGACGGAATGTACGACGGGCCCGTCGCTCTCCTGTTGGGGAACGACCTGCTCCGCGTCCAACAACCACTACGTCCAGTGTGACGGCAACTACCAGTACTGCCCCACCACGCCCCCGCCGCCGCTCGACTGCAGCCTGTCGCGAGAGGCGTGCGTGAACGTCCTCGGCCTCGCATGCGCCCCCAGCGGCTCCACGCGGAAGTGCTGCATCGAAGACATGCCCACCGGCAACTGCCAGTGCATGCACAACGGCCAGTGGATGTGCACCATCCCCGTCGAAGACCCGTAGCCCCTCCCGAGGCCTGACTGACGCATGGAAGTCCCAGGAACGGGCACGCCCGACGCGCCCGCTCCTCCTTTCTTCGCGCCAGACGCTCCCGGCACACGCCATGGGTTGAGCGCGCCGAAGGAAGTTGAAGGATGGCTCAGGTAGTGAATCCGCTATTTGCGTAAAAATCTGGCTATCCGTTGACACGCTGTCCATTGCTCGATATTTGTAATTCGCCACGAATGGGGGACCGTATCGAGCATCCTCAGGAATGCTCAGCGGCGTGGCTGCCCAGAACCCACACATCGTCACAACTGCGCTGGAGACCTCTCCACGAACAGCGGCCCCCTCCTTCCGGGCCGCCGGTCAGGATTCGTACGCTCGTATCCGCGGCTCGAGTGGCGCGGAGGGTGGGACGCGTCTGTCCGGCGGACGGAAGTGCCCGCCAGACGCGCACCAGGAAGCCACCGTCATGGACCCAACCCGCAATGCCTTTCCCGAGAAGAACCGCAATCTCGCCGTGGGCTCCGCCCGGCTCCAGGAAGTCCAGAAGGCGGTCCATTACTACGTGGACAACCATCACTGTGACGTCATTGGGCGGGTGTTTCACGGGATGCCAGGCCGGGAGGCACGCGTCAGCTTCAGCCCGACGCGCCGGGATGTGAGGCTGAACGCGGAGGGGCCTCGGGACGTCCTCCACTTCGGCTCCTACAACTACTCCGGGCTGAACGGACACCCACGCGTGGTGGCCGCGGCGGAGGCGGCGCTGCGCCGCTACGGGACGACGGTCAGCGGCGTGCGTCTGCTCAACGGGACGTGTGAGCTGCACCTGGAGCTGGAGCGCGCGCTGGCGGAGTTCCTGGGCTTCGAGGACTGCGTCACCTACAGCAGCGGCTACGCGGCCAACCTGTCCGTGCTGTCCGCGCTGTGTGGCGAGGGCGATGTGGTGCTGTCGGACATGCTCAACCACCAGTCCATCATCGACGGGCTGAAGCTGTCCGGCGCGGACATCCGCACCTACCGGCACAAGAGCCTGCGCAGCATCGAGTCCACGCTGAAGAAGCTGCCGTACGAGCAGCGCAAGTTCATCATCACCGACGGCGTCTTCAGCATGGACGGCGACGTGGCGGACCTGCCGGGCATCGTCGCGCTGGCGGAGAGCTACAACGCCTTCATCCTCGTGGATGACGCGCACGCCACCGCCGCCATGGGTCCCAACGGCCGTGGCACCCCGGCCTACTTCGGGCTTCAATCACAGGTGGACGTGCTCACCGGCAGCCTCAGCAAGGGCCTGCCGGGCATCGGCGGGTTCGCCGCCGGTTCCAAGGCCACCATCGACCTGCTGCGCTTCGGCTCCAACGGCTACATCTTCTCCGCCTCGCTGCCGCCGCCCATCGCCGCGGGCCTGCTGGAGGGCATCCGCATCCTCCAGGAGCAGCCCGAGCTCCAGGAGCGGCTGCACCACAACGAGAACCACCTGCGCGCCGGCATCCGCGCCATGGGCCTGGACTGCATGAACAGCGAGTCCCCCATCATCCCCATCCTGATGCCCGCCTACGAGAAGACGTTCGAGCTGACGCGGCTGCTCCACCTGGAGGGCATCTACGTCAACCCGGTGGGCTACCCCGCCGTGAGCAAGAACCGCACGCGCCTGCGCATCAACGTCAGCGCCAACCTCACCCAGGCGGACCTGGACCGCTTCCTGGACGCGCTGGACCGATGCAGCCGCAAACTCAACCTCCAGGACGCGCCGCCGCTCCAGCAGACCGGCTCCTGAGCCGGCGCCCCACGCCACCCACGCCACTGGAAGACCCGCCATGGACCTCAAGGAACAGCTCCTCTACGGCCTGCCCGTGTTCCTCGCTCCCATCCTCATCGAGCTGGTGGTGGGGCTCGTGCGGCGCAAGCCGGCCTACCGGCTCAATGACCTGCTCACCAACGTGACGATGAGCCTGCTCACCGTCCTGGGCAGCGTGGTCATCGCGGGCGCCACCTTCGTCTTCTACGGCTACGTCTACAAGCACCACGCCCTCTTCAGCCTGGCGAAGGACTCCGCGTGGACGTGGGTGGTGGCCTTCTTCGCCTACGACTTCTTCTATTACTGGGCGCACCGGATGCACCACACCATGGCGTGGATGTGGGGCGTCCACGTCGCCCACCACTCCGGCGAGGACATGAACTTTGGCCTCGCGGTGCGGCAGAGCGCGCTGGGTGAGCTGACCACGTGGCCCTTCTTCGTGCCCATGGCGCTGCTGGGCATCGCGCCGGAGGTGTTCCTGGGCATCACCGGCATCCAGCTCCTCTTCCAGTACGCCATCCACAACACCTACGTGCCGCCGCTGGGCTGGCTGGAGTACGTGCTCGTCACGCCCTCCCAGCACCGCGTCCACCACAGCCGCAACACGCCGTACATCGACAAGAACTACGGCAACATCCTCGTCGTCTGGGATTTGCTGTTCCGCACCTACCAGCCGGAGCTGAAGGACCAGCCTCCCGTCTACGGCCTGCGCAGCAGCCTGCGCTCGTGGAACCCCCTCACCGCGCACTTCCACTACTTCGTGGAGCTGTTCCAGAAGTCCACCGCCTGCGCGCGGCTGGCCGACAAGGCGCTGTGCTTCATCAAGGGGCCGGACTGGCACCCGCCGTCGCTGCGCCAGGAGCGCTTCACCGGTCCCCCGGATGGCGGTCCGTCCGCCACCTTCAAGAAGTACGACCCTCGCCTGCCCCTGCCCGTCACCGCCTACTGCGTGACACAGTTCTTCAGCCTGGCGGCCAGCATCCTGCTGCTGGCGTGGTACCTGGACACGCTCAGCCTCGTGGCCCGCGCCGTGACGCTGGGGCTGGTCCTCTTCGGTACCTGGAGCCTGGGCGCGCTGATGGACTCGCGCGCCTTCGCGTGGCGGCAGGAGTTCGCGCGGCTGGCGGGTATCGCGCTGCTGGGTCCCGCCCTGGCGCTGATGGAGGGCGTGCCGCTGGTCAGCGCGCTCCCCATCCTGCTCCACCCCGTCCTCAGCGCCGCGTGGCTGCTGCGCTTCCGCGCCGCGTTCCACGAAGGCGCTGACACCTCCACGCGAGGCTCTGGCGCCCTGGCCGCCTGAAAGCCCCGCCCCCTGTTTCGACGTCCCCAACCCACCCGAAAGACATGACCGCGTCCGCACCCGTCACCGGAAGCGCTCCCGCCTTCCACACCTTCCCGCGCCCCCTCGACGTGCGTTGGGTCGGCTCCATCAACGACATCGGCCGGGAGGACTGGCACACCTGCTTCCCACCCACCGACGTGATGCAGTCCTTCGAGCTGCACCAGGCCACCGAGGCCGCCAGCATCGAGGACGTGCGGTTCCACTACCTGGTCCTCCGGAACGAGGGCGCGGTGGTGGCCATCGTCCCCTGCTTCCGCTTCCGGATGTCGCTGACGGTCATCGCCCCGGAGAACGTCAACAAGGTGGTGTCCCAGGTCCGCCGCGCGTTCCCGGACTTCCTCTTCCTGAATGCGTTCGTCATCGGCACGCCCATCGCCATCTGCAAGGACTTGCTGGGCATCCGCACGGACCTGCCGAAGGCGCGGCGTGACGACGTACTGCGCGCCATCTCCCGCGAGGTGATTGCCCGCGCCCGGCACCTGAAGCTGGGCCTGGTCTTCATGAAGGAGTTCACCTCCCAGAAGCTGCCCGAGGTGAAGGACGTGCTGTCCCCGCGCTTCCACTTCGTGGAGAGCGCGGCCACCACCTACCTGTACCTGGGCGAGCCGGGGAAGAGCACCTTCAAGGACCGGCTGCGAAAGAAGTACCGCTCCCTGATGAACAACCGCATGGCCCGCGTCCAGGAGGCGGGCATGCGCTGGGAGACCGTCTCCGACTTCTCACGCTACGCCGCGCAGATGCACCCGCTGTACCTGCAGGTCCTCAACCGCTCGAAGATTCGCTTCGAGACGCTCAGCGTGGACTTCTTCGCCCAGCTGCCCCAGCGCCTGGGCGACCGCGTCTTCGCGCTCCTGTGCTTCAAGGGCGAACAGCTGGTGTCCTTCGAGCTGTTCCTCAAGGACGCGGAGTGGGTCCACCCCATCTACCTGGGCCTGGACTACAGCCTCCGCGACGAGGGCGCGCTGTACTTCAACAGCATCTACAAAATCGTGGAGGTGCTGGAGTCCCAGGGCAAGTCGGTGGTGCAGCTGGGACAGACGAGCTACGCGGTGAAGGCCAGCATCGGCGCGGTGGTGGACCGGCTGTACCTGGCCGTGCACCACACCCACCCGGTGCTGGACACGTTGCTGAAGCGCTTCGGCGCGGAGCTCTTCCCGCCCACGCCCCTGCCTCGCTCGCAGCGCGTGTTCCGGGACATGAAGGAGAACGACGACGGCCTGGCCCGCCATGGCATCCACTTCGAGCGGCTGGACGCGGAGGGTGACGAATGACGGCGAAGGCGGGCATCACCACGAAGGTCGTCGCTCGCATCCGGGACGTGCCCCAGGCGCTGTGGGACGACAAGGTGGCGCGGGGCCACCCCTTCAAGAGCGCCGCGTTCCTCTCCTGCCTGGAGGACTCGTTCCCGGAGCGGAAGTTCGGCTACCTCATCGTGTCGCAAGGCGCGGACGTCGTCGGACTGGCGGTCATCACCGAGGAGCGCCTGGACTTGAGCCTGCTGCTGCCGGAGCAGGTGGGCACGCTGGCCCAGGGCGTGCGCAAGGTGCTGCCCGGCTTCCTGTCGCTGGGCCTGGGCATGGTGGGCACCTTCGAAACGGCGGAGCGGCACTGGTGGTACGACGCGCAGCGCGTTTCCGAGCATGACTTCGCGCGGGCGCTGCTCGCCGCGTGCGACGAGGTGTGTGGCAACGCCGCGCTGCTGCTGGTGCGCGACTTCATGGAGGCCCTGCCCGAGGACGTGCGCCTGGAGTCGTGGTTCCTCCAGCGGGGCTTCAAGCAGGTGGCCAACCACCCCATGGCCATGGTGACGCTGGACGGGCTGAGCAGCGAGGCCCACTTCCAGCGGCTGAAGAAGAAGTCGCGGCAGAACCTGCGCAAGAAGCTGAAGGACGCGGAGGCGCTGGGCTTCCAGGTGGAGCGGGTGCGGGACTTCCGCCCCCTCATCGACGAGTGCTACCCGCTCTACCTCCAGGTCCACGAGGGCGCGTCGGAGTTCAAGCGCAACCCCTTCCCTCGGGCCTTCTTCGAGACCATCGCGGAGCGGATGCCCACCACCAGCAGCTTCCTCACGCTGCGCGACTCGGCCGGGCACCTGATTGCCTTCATCCTCACGGGCACCGGGGGCGGCATCAACAACCCCTTCTGCATCGGCATGGACTACGCCCGGACGGAAGGCACGCCGGCCTACTACCTGATGATGTGGAAGGAAATCGAGCACGCGGCCCACACGGGATGCCGCGTGGTGGACCTGGGCCTCACCAGCTACTTCGTGAAGCAGACGGTGGGCGCGGAGCTGGAGGGCATGACGATGGCCGCCCGCATCCAGTCCGCGTGGCTGCGGCCCCTGCTCAATCCCCTGCTGCCCGCGCTGCTGAGCGAGAAGCAGCCGCAGGAGCGGCGGAAGTTCCGCGTCTCCACCTTCGACGACGACTCGCAGCCCCCCCACTGACCAGGCCGCCTGACCATGCTCCGCTTCGCCTACGGCTGCATTCCCTCCGTCATGTCCCTGTACTTCGCCAACACCCTGGTGCGGCGAGCAGGGCTGAAGCCCGCGTGCATCCTCCTGTCCGCGGGGGGCCTCCGCTTCCAGAAGAAGCGCTACACCCCGGCCCAGGTGCTGCCTGTCTTCCTGAAGCAGTTTGGCCCGCGCTTCACCGGCTACAACGTGCTCGCCGGGCTGAGTGGCTCGCTGCCCTTCAGCATTCCCGCCTCGGGGTTGATGCGCTTCCAGGCGCTCTCCCAGGCATATGGCATTCCGCTGGTCATCAGTGATGACTTCTCCGGAGCGGCCACGGTGAGCGAGCTCGAGCGGCACGGGGTGGAGCTGTTCCTCACCAGCATGTGCGACCAAATCATCCGGGAGCCGCTGCTCAGCCTGCCGCGCCATGGCTGTTTGAACATCCATCCATCACTGCTGCCGGAGTTCCGCGGCGTGGACTCCGTCTTCCAGGCCATGCTGAACGGCGTGTCTGAGATTGGCACGACCCTCCACCGCACCACCGCGCGCATCGATGCGGGCGACGTGCTGGCCCAGAGCGCGTTCACCCGCTCGGCCGCCGATTCCCACCTGGCGCTGACGGCGAAGGCGACCGCCGCGGGCATTGCCCTGCTCGAGCGGCACCTGGAGACGCTGGAGCGCGGTGAGACGCCGGACGCGCGCCCCATCGACGTGAGCCGGGCGCGATATCCCTACCGCTCCTGGCCGGAACGGGAGGAGCTGCGCCGCTTCCACGCCCAGGGGAACACCTTCTGGCGGGCGTCGGACTTCCGCCGCCTCCTCGCCTTCGAGGACGTGCTGGCGGCATGACGCGGCGGAAACGACACGCCGGACGGGAGAGGCTCCCGCCCGGCGAGGGTGCTTCGGACCGCGGACTACTTGCCGCGGATGACGGACTCGCTGTGGATGGTCAGCGCGCTCGCGGCGGCCGTCAGGTCGATGGCCGAGAAGCTGGTGTATGGGTAGTGGCCATCCCCCAGCTCCTCGACGAACTCGACATGGTCGCCGCTGACCTCGCGGCCGTCGAAGTTGAACGTGAAGGCTCCCGGCGTCGCGCTGCGGAAGGACCACACGCAGGCGCCCGTGGGGATGGGGTCATTGAACCCGAAGGTCATGTGGTTGCGGAAGCCGATGTGGATGGGCGTGAAGCGGATGTGGATGTCGTACCAGGACGCGTCCATCGGGAACCAGAGGCCGCGGTTGATGTGCCGGCCCTGGAACTGACCGCCGTTGTACACGTACACGCTATAGGTCGAACCGCCCGGCGTGCCGGTGAACTGCGGATGGAACGTCACCTGGCCCGGCTCACGGCCGATGCCGACCTGGATGGTGCTGACCACCTGCTCGCCATCACGCGCCGCCAGGGCGAAGCCCTGTCCGGCCTTGGCGACGTCCTCGAAGACGGCCTTCTGCTCCCACTGCGTCGCGGCGGCGAAGTTGCTGGAGACGCCGTCGCTGGCGGCCTTCTCCAGGCCGGTGACATTGAGGCCCTTCTCCGTGCGCTCGAGCTTCGCGTTGCCCGTGGCGCAGTTCGTGATGCCGGCGGAGGTCTCAACGCACTGCTGCTTCACAGGGGCTTCCTGGGCCGAAAGCGCGTCAGCCTCGGCAGGCTGCGACTCCTCGCCCTGGCAACCCGCGGCCGTCAGACTCAGGAGTGCTGCCGCCATCAGGCGGCCCGTCAGCTTGATGCTCATGGATGAAAAACCTCTCGTTGGGGGATGACGACTGCCGGGTCTCCGGTGAAGACCCGGAAGCCGCGTCTGCACCCAGCGCGCCAGCGCGTGGCGGACGGCGCCGTCGCTCGGTGAGGGCGCACCGGCCACCCCGCTCGCGAGCACCTGACGTAGCGCGCGGCGTCACAGAAACCCGGCGCCTGTGGCGAGCCCTGTTACACCCCAGGCAGCCATGGAGCGCCATTCATGCGGCTTCATGAAGCCCGGGGCACGGGTCGAACGAGACCCCTTTCGGGTGTGTGCACTGCGGGCTGGCTGGGTCCTGAGATTTCGTACCCACCCACCATATCCCCTATGCTTCGTCACCGTCGCCCGGGAGCCCGGCCGGACTTCCCCCCGGAGGAGGCTGGAACATGAACAGCGCCAGCGTGAATGAATCCCCCACGGATCGTCGTCGCTTTCCTCGGCTCGAGGCGCCGCTCTATGCCCGGCCCGCGCGACTGAGGCGCGTGGACAAGCAGCAGGTGCTGGACGCCAGCCTGGGGGGCGTCCGCATCTACTCCGACGAGCAGTACACCCAGGACTCCGAGTTGGAGCTGGACCTGTTCCTGCGCGACGGCACTTCGCTGGAGTGCAAAGCGCGTGTGGCCTGGACGCGCAAGCTTCCCAAGGACGCGGTGGCGCGCTTTGAAGTCGGCTTGGCCTTCACGGACGTACCGCCGCTGGCCATGGACAAGCTCAAGTCGGTGCTCGTCGTGGATGACGAGGGCGGCCCGGCCGACTCATAGCTTTCCGGCGGCGGGGACGCCCGCCAGGGCTTCCTCCAACACGGCCCGCAGCTCCTGCTCCAACCCTGGCACCGAGGCCCTCCGGAGCGCGCCGCCGCCTCTGAAGAGTGACAGCCCCTCCAGGAATGCGACCACCAGCGCCGCGCGACGCTCCAGGCGTGACGGGCTGAGCCCGGGCGCCAGTTCACGCAGCAACGCCACGACGCCCGCCCGGAAGCCCGCGTAGAAGACGGCGAGCGCGTCCGCGACCATCTCATCCCGTGCGGCGAGCGCCCACAGCTCCGCGAAGAGCTGGTAATGGCGCGGTGACTCCTGGTCCTCCATCAAGGCCTCCACCGCGCGACGAAGCCGCTCCACCGGCGCACGGCCGCCTTCCTCCACCCGCGCATGCACCCGTTGGCTGGCGGCTTCCAGGTAGCGCGCGAGCAGCGCCCGCACCACGTCCTGCTTCGCGGGGAAGTAGTACTGGAGGTTGCCCACGCTGAGCCCCGCCCGCTGAGCCACCCGGCGCAGCGTGAGCCCCGAATGGCCCTCCTCCACCAGTGTGTCGGTGGCCGCATCGAGGATGGACGCCACGCGCTCGGTCCCCTTGGCGTGGACGGCGGTCCCCTCGCGAGGCTTCGACGACGGCAGCTTCCCCCGCGTGGCGCGTGGCATCAGGCCGCCTCCCGGCGCGGTTGTTCGTCGAACCGGACCTGGACGCCGCACCCGCGCAGGGCGGCCAGGGCCTGCTCCGGACGCGCGTCGTGCTCCGGGAACCACACGCCCGCGGCGGGAGGCGGCGCGCCATCCCATCCCAGCAATCGCTCCGTCCCCAGCACCGCGCCCACGGCCGTGAGGTGGGCCTGTCCCTTCGGGTCCACCACCTCGATGCGCAGCGCCCCGCGAGGGCCTTCCACGTCCGCCACCCACGCCGCCTCACCGCCCGTGCCGCTGCTGGCCATCAGCGCACGCCGCACGGACGTCAGGCGGGGATGCTGGAGCAGCCGGAGCAGCCCCACTTGCTGGAGCGCCGCGAGCATCCAGGTGACGGTGCCCGAATCGAATCCCAGCCGCGTCGACACCGTGCGCGCGCCCAGCACCAGCGGCAGCGTGGCCTGCTCGGGCGTGTCGAGCCGGAAGACGCGCGTGGGCCGCCCATCCGGGAACATCACCCGGCGGCCGTCCGTCAGCGGCAACACCTGCCGCTCCTTCCCTCCCTCCGTGATGTCGAAGGCCATCCCCAGCCGGTCCATGTACTCCACCGAGTCCGGCCCCGCCTGGTCCGCCAGGGCGAAGCGGATGCCCACGTCGACGCGCTCGACGCCTCCCACCCGCTCCGACGCGCCCGCGACGAGCCTGGGCACCAGTCCCGCCATCCACGCGGAGCTGAGCAGGACGGGTGCCCGTGGGGGCGTCCCCGACAGCCGCAGCACCGCCGACTTCACACGCGACGTCCAGCGGGTGATGTCGAGCACCGCCACGCCGTCCCGGACCGCCGAGCGCAGCACCGCATCGTCCGGGTCATTGACCAGCGACACCACGGCCCTGGGCCGTCCGGACAGGCACGCCAGCGGGTCGGGCGCCGTCACATCCAGCACCGCTGCCTCCGCGTTCCCCAGCCGCCGGGCCAACGCCTCCGCGGGCTCGCGACGGCGGCCAGCAATGACGAGCGGAAGGTCCGGATGCCGCTCCCGCAGCAACTGCGCGAGCCACGTCCCCACCACGCCGTAGCCCCCCACCAGAACGACACTGTCCTCAGCCACCATTGCGCGCTCCACCCGCCCGGCGTGGGCCATCCACGCTGCCTGGAGCTTTATTAGGTCACTTGACCTATATTTTCACGACAATCGTCCTGGCCGCATGGCCGAGGGGAGCCCACGTCCCTGGCGTCGTGCTCCGGCCCCGACTGGGGCGTGGACGCAGTGGCCGAGCGCATCCTCGGCGCGTGGCGGCAGCGCACTGGCGCCCGGGCATCCTGAAGTCCTGAAGCCACACATCCGCTCGCGATGGTGATGAACCGCCGCGAGCGGACTCGCAACATCACCTTGAGCGCGTCAGCGGCTCGGCCACATTCACGGTGGTGGTGCCGTGCCACACGAGGCCGTACTCGTCCTTGTAGATGTCCAGGTCCACCGTGTGGCTGCCGCCGCTCGCCTCCTGTGGAATGGACTTCGTCATCGTGAAAGTGAAGGCGCCCCCCGGCGGCAGGTTCACACCCCAGTCGGAAAAGGCGGTGTCCCAGGCCGACGGCAGGTTGGAATAGAAGTCGTACCAGACCCAATCACACGACGCGGAGTCATTGTTGGTGACGTTCACCGTCCAGGTGACATCCGTTCCCGGCGCTGCCGTCACCGTCTGCGGTGACAGCGTGACGGTAGGCGACGCGGTGACACAACGCTCGACGATGTCGATGTCCGCCGTGCCCTGCACCGTGTGGCCGTCTCGCGTGGCTGCCAGGCCCACGGCGTACGTGCCGGGCGCCGCGCTGTAGGGCGTGTACGCCTGGAGGCTCAATGACAACGAGGCGGACGCGGCGACAGTGACTTGCGCGGGCAGCCGGTCGGAGCCCCACCCCTGCGGAAGCAGGGCGGAGACCTGGAAGGTGGACGGCGAACACGTAGGCGAGTCGTGGTTGACGAGAACGACCTCGAACTCCGGCCGGCCTCCGGGCCAGGACGTGGGGGCGAAGGACGTCACCTGCACCTCGTGGGGTGCGCGGACGCACGCGGATTGACGGTGCGCGATGCTCACGACGAGGCCCGCGGACGTCGCCGCGTTCACGGTCACGGAGAGGGTGCTGTAGGGGTCGTCCCACGTCGTGCCCGGAAGCAGGGCCGGGTCCGTCCACGACGCCGTCTGCGGCGTGAAGTCGAGCAGGTGCGAGCCACCCTGCGTCGTCGCATCCGCGTAGTGCACGAGCGCGCCGCCGAACACCTGCGGCGCCAGCGTCGCCTCATAGCCCCCCACGGGCTGGCGGTACTCCAACCACAGCCAGTCATTGCTCCCAGGCCGCCGCCGCACCTTGAGCGCCTTCAGCCCGCCCGACGCGACCACGGGCGCGAGGGTGAAGGTGCCGTCCACGCCGTCCACTTCGGCCACGGCGGACGCATCCAGCCAGCCGATGCGTGCCTTCTGCGGCGCCGCGTAGTGGCCCAGGTTCCACCGGCCCATCGTCGAGAAGACATCCCCGTACTCGTCGATGACTCCCGTCGCCCCCGGCAGGCCCAGGGCCTCCGCGCCGAAGTCGCGCGAGCTCGCATGGCCCAACGTGAGGTTGTGCCCCGCCTCGTGCGTCACCAACTCCACGGCACTGTCATGGACCATCATGGACTCCGCCACGAGCCACGACGTGGAGGCCGTCACGGTACCGTCCGCCGTCTGCACCTGCCCACAGGACACCGTTGCCTGACCGGCGTAGGAACAGCCCGCCTCCGGGCGTGGGTGGACGATGAAGATGCGGTCGTACTGCGTGAAGTCCACGTCCGCGTCCGCCGCCCGCACCGCGGCCTCACGCATGGCCGCGCCTTCACTGCACGAATAGGCGCGGTCCAGCGTGTACCCGCTCACCACGTCGCCCGCGGTGGTGGTGCGGCCCTCGGACACCTCGCTCCAGTAATCCGCCAGGGAACGGCGCGTCGTGGAGAAGAACACGTCGTGGACCGCCTGCGGGGTGAGGCCGGGCCGGGCCATGCCGGGGAACTCCGTCATGATGACCAGGCTGCGCTGCACGCCGCTGACGCCACACGCGCTCGCCGTGCTCAGCGAGGACGCGGCATGGGTGTCCACGTCCACGCCCTGGGCGATGAGCTGGCCGCCCTGCTCGCGCCCACGCACCTTCACCTGGAGCCCGCTGCGAAGTCCCGGCGGCGCGCCGTGTTCGAAGCGCACCTGGCGGTGCTGGTTCCCCTGCTTCACGAAGTACTCTTCCCACGACGCGGCGGGCGAGGGCGGGTCCACCACCACGACCTCCAGTTCCCCCTCCCATGACTCCTGGCGGCTCACCGTTTCGTGTGGCGGCAACCCGTCCTGCGCTTCATCCACGTCGGAAACCTGCGCGCTACAGGCCACGAGCCATACGGCCGATACCATGCTCCACGTGCGGGACATTTCCCCTCCGGAGAACGGCGGCCCGGAACGGGTCGCCGCGCGCCTTGTGCACGGGGCGATGCAGTCGCGCAACGCATCCCCGACGAAGCCACGAGGAATTCACGCGGAACGGATTGGAGACGCGGCGCGGTTCGCTCGCGAGCGAGGTCTGATCGCTCACGGAGCGGCGGCTGCGCTCAGCGCCCGGGCGGGATGCCCAGGTCCAGCGGCGCACGCTGACTTCGATGTGGTGGCGCACCGAGACGCCCAACGGCCCCGGGGTGACGCCCGTCTCCACCTTGAGGGTCTTCTTGTCGGGGTCGTCGCGACCCGCCTTCGCCACCACGGGCTGGGCTCCAGGGACACCGGTGCCCGAGCCATCGCCTTCGGTCCGGCCCTGGACTGCGATGCCTGCCTGGGGCTGGGGGCCCGATGGGGCGCTGGCACGCGGCCACGTGGATGCAATGGAGGGGGTGCCTACCCGTCCGCCGCCCGGGCTGAGGGAAAGGCACGATGGGCACTCCGCCAGGACCGCCCCACTTTGTGAGGCATGGGTTCAATGGAGGAGGACGCCCCGGAGGTGTCGGCCGCCCTGCTGGAGGGCATCCGAGCCGCCGCGCTCCCCGTGTCGGGCCGCGCTTCGGACCTGGACCCGCTCATCGAGAGCATCGGTGATGCGCGGTTCGTCCTGCTGGGCGAGGCCACACACGGGACACACGAGTTCTACCAGGCACGCGCAACCCTTACCCGCCGCCTCATCGCCGAGCAGGGCTTCCGCGCGCTGGTGGTGGAGGCCGACTGGCCGGCCGCCCTCCGTGCCGACGCGTTCGTGCGGGGAAACGGGCAGGACACGACGGCCGCTGGCGCCCTGGGCAACTTCCAGCGATTCCCGCGGTGGATGTGGCGCAACCGGGAGATGGAGGAGCTGGTCACCTGGATGCGCGCCCACAACGCCACGGTGCCGCCGGAGCAGCGTGCGGGCTTCTACGGCATGGACCTGTACAGCCTTCACGACTCCATGCGGGAGGTGGTGGCCTGGCTGGACACGGTGGACCCGGATGCCGCGCAGCGGGCCCGCGAGCGCTACGCCTGCTTCGACCACTTCGGCCCCGAACCCCACGTCTATGGCCAGTCCACCACGTCGGGGCAGGCGGACTCGTGCGAGGAGCAGGTCTGGGCCCAGTTCGTGGAGTTGCAGCGGCGGAGGACTCGAGGGCCCGAGGACGCGGACGCCCGCTTCCACGCCGAGCAGAACGCCCGGCTCGTCGCCAACGCGGAGGCGTACTACCGCGCCGTGTATGCGGGCCGGCACGAAGGCTGGAACCTGCGTGACACGCACATGGCGGACACGGTGGACGCGCTCGCGGCGCACCTGTCGCGCAGCGGTCCACCGGCCCGGTTGGTCATCTGGGCGCACAACTCCCACCTGGGTGATGCCCGCGCCACGCAGCTGGGTGACCAGGGGGAGCTCAACGTGGGCCAGCTCCTGCGCGAACGGCACGGCGCGGCCACCTACAACGTGGGCTTCACCACATACACGGGCGTGGTCATCGCCGCGCATGAATGGGACGAGCCCGGCCTGCGACGCCGCATCCAGCCCGCCATGTCCGGCAGCTACGAGCGCCTGTTCCACGACGTGGGCATGCCCGCGTTCCTGCTGCGCATGGCCGAGCTGGGCGAAGCGGCGGGCGGCCTGCACGAGCGCCGCCTGGAGCGCGCCATCGGCGTGGTGTACGCGCCGCGCACCGAGCGGTGGAGCCACTACTTCCACGCGAACCTGCCCGCGCAGTTCGACGCGGTGCTGCACTACGACGAGACGCGGGCATTGCGCCCGTTGGACTCGGATGCCGGGCACGGGGAGGAGGACGCGCCCGACACGTATCCCTTCGGGTTGTGAGGAGGCTAGTTCGCCTGAGCGGGCGCCCGCTCCTTGATGGGCGGCGTCTGCGGCGAGGGCACCTTCGCCGGCGGCGCCTTCCAGGTGGAGGACTTCCCGGGCGTCTTCTGGCCCCGGGCCAGGTGCCGCTCGATGCGCCGCTTCACCTCCGGCAGCACGTCGTTGGGGATGGGGATGGAAAGGTTGTACTGGGCAATCTTCCAGGTGCCGGCGTCCTTCACCAGCACGCCGCTGCCGCGGCTGGGGCCCAGGTTGGGCGTGTCCAACGCCTCGTCGAACCAGGCCACCGCGCCATCCTTCGAGAGGAAGATGTGGCGTGACGTCGCCTTGAAGCTCCAGGCCTTGCCCTTGGAGAAGTACGGCTTCGCCCAGGCGCGGAATTCGTCACGGGTCCAACGCTCGGTCGCGTCGGTGCCCAGGTACACCGCGTCGTCGGTGAAGTGGCCGAAGTAACGCGCCTCGTCCGCGGCGGCGGCGGCCTGGTGCCAATCATCCAGGACGGCGGTGATGGCTGCCTTCGGGTCGGCGGGGGCCGTGTTCGCGGGAGTAGAGGCGAGCACGAAGAGGAGCAAGGAAACGGTAGGCACGCGGAAGACCTCGTCAGGCGGGGCGTTCAAGGTATGAAGCGGCACGGCCCACCCCGCGTCAAGGCGAACGGGGCGGCGAGAAAGGCACGAATCGCATGGTCCTCGAGAGTTTCCTGGTGGGTGAGGGCGATGTGCCCACGGTGATGCTGCACGGCTTCCTGGGCACGGGGCGCAATCTGCGCTCGCTGGCGGCGGCGTGGAGCGCGGCGGACCCGAGCCGGCGCATCCTCCTGCCGGACCTCACCGGGCACGGGACGTCCCCTGCCCTGCCGGCGAACTCGGACCTCTACAGCATGGCCCGGGACGTGGTGGACACGGCGCGTGCACAGGGCTTCCAGGGTCCGTTCGACTGGGTGGGGCATTCGCTGGGAGGGAGGGTGACGCTCGCGGCGAGCCTCAATGTCCCGGAGGCCGTCCGGAGCGTGGCCCTCCTGGACATCGCACCGGGGCCTGTCCCGGGCGACTTGTCGGAGAGTGGCAAGGTGCTGGGCATCCTGCTCCAGGCTCCGGCCCAGGCGGAGAACCGCCGGGCGATGCGCGCGGAGCTCACGGGCCGTGGCTTGTCGGAGCCACTGGCGGACTGGCTGCTGATGAACCTGGTGACGGTGGAGAACGGCGTGCGCTGGCGCTTCGACCGGCAGGCACTGGCGGGCCTGCACTCGCGCGTGAATGACACGGACCTGTGGACAGCGGTGGAGCGCAAGGACGGGCCGCCGATGCGATGCCTTCGGGGTGGCCGCTCGAAGTACGTGAGCGACGCGGACGTGGAGCGCCTGGTGGCCGCGGGATGCCCGGTGGAGACGCTGCCGGAGGCCGGGCACTTCGTCCACGTGGACGCGCCGCAGGCGGTGTTGGCGTGGCTGCGCTGAGCGACTGCTGAACCTGGAGGATGCGCCTCAGATGCGCACCCCCAGCAGCAGGCCGGGCCACATCCGGACGCCGCCGGGGCCACGGCCCAGCTTCCACTGCGGCAGCCAGCTCACGTCGCGGTCCTCGTCCTGGGACGACGGGTCGTACGCGTTGAGGGACACACCGCCGAAGAGCGCGAAGCGCCGCTTGAGCTCCCACCCCAGCGTGGCGCGCATCCGGAACAGCGTGTTCTTGGGCCCCGAACCATAGAAGTTCGGCTGCCAGCTGCCGTACGACAGGTCCACGTCCAGCGAATAGCGGTCCGCCGCATCCAGCGGGACGTGCACGCCCAGGCCCATGTTGAGGAAGGTCCGCAGCGAGTCCTCGCCAATCCCCACGCCCGTGGTGGCCAGCACATAGACGGTCCGGCTCCCATACTTGATGCCCACCGACAGGGGCATGACGTCGTCGGCGGAGAGCTCCAGCACGAAGCGCCCCTTGCGCACGATGCTCAAGAAGCCGATGGGCACCGACACGTCATCCGCGATGTTGATGAACCCCAGCTGCACGCCGCGCACCTCGGCCGCCACGTTGATGAGGCCCACCTGCGCGCCCGCGACATCCCCGGAGATGTTGATGAGGCCCACCTGCGCGCCGGCAAGTTGCTCCGCCAGGTTGATGCCGACGGCCGCCTGCACGCCACGGAGGCGCGCCGCCGCGCGGTTCGCCGTGGTGCTCACCTGGAAGCCCGTGAAGTCCCGCTCGACCATGTTGAAGACGGCAGACACCTGCCCGCCCGTCCCGCCACCGAAGGCGAGGTTGCCGCCGAACGCCGTCTGGAGACCGAAAATCTCCCCGCCCGCCACGTTCGCCACGCCCGACACCTGGAACCCCTCCACCGTCCCGTCCACCCACCCCACGCCGGCGGACACGCCCACCCCCTGAAGCTGCATCGAGCGCACGCCCAGCACGCCCACCGACAGGTGGTTGCGCCCGCCGCCTCCCCACAGCGAGGTGGTGGCCAGCGGCGGCACCAGCGACAGGTTGAAGGGCACGGAGGGCATGTCGCCGAGGACGACCGGCTCGCCGGTGGACAGGGCCTCGGCCCGCATGTCCGTCCCGCCTCGCGCCGCCGTGCGCGTGAGTGTCATGGGAACGAAGTGCTCGGCGCGCAGCTCCGAGCCCCCCTTCGGCGACACCGTCAACTCCGCCTCGAACCGCTGCGAGGGACGCTCCAGCACGACCTGATAGCGCCCCGCCTCCAGCCCCAGCGCCAGGCGCCGGCCCGCGGGCTTCTGAAGCTCCGCGACCAGCTGGTTGCCCCAGTCGCGCACGAAGAGGCGGCCCTGCACGTCCTCCGCCACCGTGAGCCGCACGCGCGAGGTGCGCAGGTCCGTCAGCACCAGGTCGCCGCTGCCCGCCAGCTGGATGTCATAGGCCGCGTGCTGCGGACCGCCCTGCGAGCGCTCCGTGCGCGCCAGCGTTTCATGGAAGGCGAACTGGTAGGCCTCGTGCAGGGTGACGCGGCCGTCACCGCTGGCGTCCGCCGCGCCGCGCAGGCCCGTCACCAGGAAGTGCGTGAAGAAGGACGCGCCAATGGTGTCCGACTCCTGCGCCACTTCATCCGCGGAGCTGGAGGCGAGGTACGCGTGGCCCCGCACCTGCGACGCCGCGTCCATGAGGAAGCCCGGCCGGTGCACCCCACCCTTGAAGCGCGTCACCGCGCCGGAGCCGCACGAGTCCAGAATCGCGATGCGCACGTCCACGGGCACCGCGCCCAGCCCCTGCTTCAGCGCCGCGTAGGTCAGCCGCTCACCGCGCGGCAGCAGCCCCTCCGCGTCCGAGTGGCCCGAGTAATAGAGCACCAGCTCGCTGCGAACGCCGTCGGCGGCGGCGGCCTCCACCAGCACCCGCATCCGCTCCAGCGCGCCCAGCAGGCCCTTCCGGTCCGCCTCCAGCAGCAGCACGCGGTCCGCCACCGCCACGCCGCCCAATTCCCCCAGCACGCGGGACATGGCCAGCGCATCCGAGCCCGCGTAGCGCAGCCGCTCGCGTCCCTCACCGCCCTCGCTGGAGCCCACGAGCAGCGCGAAGCGGCGCAGCGTCACCGGGGGCTCCTCCGCCGGGGGCGGCGTGGCCGCGGCGGACACCGTGGCCCACACGCCCAGGCAGGCGGCGGCCAGCAGACCGCACCGGCGGCCCCATTCCCCAGCAGTGGTGCGTCTCATCATCCGCGTTCCACCCCACGCGTCAGGCCCGGCCCGGCCTCAAGCGAGTCCCCTCGGCATATCTCGACTGGAGGCCGGCGAGCGAGCCCGGCTCACGGGCTCCAGAGCGCCCGCCGCACCAACCAGGAACTGCCGCCCCGGCCATCCCGCACCACCGCCCAGAACGTCACCTCTTGCGCCTGCGCGCCCTCTGGCGGCTCCCACTCCGTGCGGTGCCGGCCTTCCTGCCCGCCGAAGGACGAGCCACCCGTCTCCTGCGGCGAGAACTCGCCCAGCGTCGCGTGCCACGAAATCTCCCAGCTCTCCCGCAGCGTCACCGCCTCCAGCCGCAGCCCGGGCACCACGTACGTCTCCTGCAAGGCCACCACGTCCTCGGACGTCACCACGAAGGGCCCGGCGCCCCGCAGCTCCAGCGGCGCCTCCGCGGCCCAGGCCACGTCGTCCACGCGCAGGCCCGGAATCACCGGCTGCACGTTGGCCCGCATCCCCTCCACGGCCGGGCACCAGAAGACCATCAGCTTCTGCGCATACACCCGCTCCTCCCCCGCCTGCGTGAAGAGGACCAGCGGCATGCGCAGGCCGCCCAGCCCCCGGTAGGGGTCCAGCGCCTGCACCCGCGCCAGCAGCGGCGTGTCATCCGCCAGCGTGGCCGCGCCCGGTTGGATGCTGAGCGTCAGCTCACCGGGCGCGGTGGCGCCCTCCGCGAGCAGCACGCGGTTGGACTCGTTCGCGCACGTCCGGTCCTCGGGGTCCGCGCACGCCCACAACGTGTATTGGATGGGACGGCCCTCGCCCGCCGGGTCCACCAGCAGCGCGCGGTATGTCACGGGCTCGGAGAGTTCATCCAGCGTCGCCGGGTTGAGCTCACAAGCAGACGCCATGAACTCCGGCGGCTCCGTGGCGAGGCCGAGCACACGGAAGTCGTGGACGCGCGAAGGCTGGTCCTCGACGTCGACACACGCGGTGGCCCCCAGCAGCAGCAACAGGCCGCCATACTCGAGCAGGGTCTTCATCTCAGAAGCTTCCTTTCACACCCACCACGGGGAGGATGGGGATGCCCGGCACCTCGTACTCCCGACGGAACCGGTAGTCGTTGAAGACGAACTCGACGTTCTTCGCGTTGTAGAGGTTCTGCACGTCCAGGTAGGCCGTGAGCGTCCAGCTCTGGAACCGCCAGCTCTTGTCCACGCGCACGTCCAGTTGGTGGAAGCCGCCCGTGCGGTCGGAGAAGTAGGGACCGAACGTCGCGTTGTAGCGGTTGCGGTCCGCGTCGTAGACGTCATGGCCGCCCGCCAGCGGCGTCATGGGCCGGCCGCTGGTGTAGCGGAAGCGGCCACCCAGCTCCCAGCCGTTGCCCAGCACATAGCCCGCCACCATCGTGAGGATGTGCGTCTGGTCCCAGGGGCTGAGGCCATAGGTAGAGTCGTCCGGCACGCTGCCGCCACCGAAGGCCCCTCCGCCCTGGGGCGGCGGCCCCGCGCGCCCGTCCTCCGAGCGGCTGAAGGTGTACGAGAGCCAGCCGGACCACTTGTCCGTCGCGGAGGCGCGCTCCTTCTTCAGCATCACCTCCACGCCATACGCGCGGCCGATGCCGTCGTTGGAGTACGGCAGCGTGAAGACGCCGCCGCCCTCGTTGGCGACGAGCTGGCCGGGCGACACGATGTTGTTGAAGCGGCGGTTGAAGAAGCCGGTGACGTCCACGTTGAGCACGTCGGTGATGCGGTGCTCCACGCCCAGGCTGCTCTGGAACGCGCGCTGGTAGGCGAGGTCCGGGTTGCCGTAGGGCGCGGTGATGAAGCGGAACGTCTCTGGCGGCTGGCTGTAGAGGCCCAGCGAGCCCTTGAGGTTGGTGCGTGAGGTCGCCGCGTAGCGGACCCAGAGCCGCGGGTCCAGCGCCAGGTTCCGCGTGTTGCCCACCGTCTGGAGGTTGCCGCGCACGCCCGGCGTGAAGGTGAAGCGCCCCACCAGCAGGTCCGCTTCCAGGAAGAGCGCGCCGTCGAAGGCGCTCAGGGCAATCTGCTCCTCCAGTTGCTGGCCCACCGGCTCGGCCCCGGGGAAGGGCACGTACTCGATGCCGCCCGGCGCGGGGAAGGACACGTCGTAGCGCTCGTGCTCGAAGACGAGGTCCAGACCCGTGCGGAGGGTGAGCGCGGAGGACAGCTCGATGCCCAGCACCTCGCGGGCGCCCAGCGTGTACGTCTTGCCCTCCTGCCGCGCGAGCCCGAAGTCGATGTTGTTGCGGTCCATGCCGACGAAGGGCGTGAAGACGGACCACATCGCGCCCTTGCGGTAGGTCCAGTCGCCCTTCACCCGGTGGAAGTTCATGCGCGTGTCCAGCTCCAGGTCCCGCTCCGTCTCGGGGCCGGTGGACACCACGCGGAGCTGGTCATCACTGCCGAAGGCCATGATGTAGCCGGAGCTGCGTGCGCCCCCCGCCGTCACGGTCGTGTCGTCGTTGGGCGTCCCGCGCTTCGCGCCGAAGTCCACGCGCAGCTGGTAGTCCCAATAACGCGGCACCACGGAGAGCGTGCCCCCCTCCGTCTCCGGCAGGACGGCGGGCAGAATCGCGTCGATGTACGAACGGCGCGCGGCGGCGGCCACGCTGATGCCGTCCGTAATCGGGCTCTCCAGGAAGAAGCCCGCGTCCAGCAGGTCCACCTTCACCGAGCCGTGCAGCGTGTCCGATGCGCCCTTGCGCGTGCCCACCTCGACGATGCCGCCCACCGCGCGGCCGTACTGGCTGCCGTAACCGCCCGGGAAGAAGTCGAGCTGGTCGATGAACTCGGCGTTGACCACCGACGGCCCACCGAGCAGGTGGAACAGGAGGGGGATTTCGACCCCGTCCATCATCGTCGACGTCTGGCCCGGGTTCGAGCCACGCACCAGCAGCTCACCGGAGATGAAGGGCGCGCGCGCCACGCCCGGCAGCGACTGGATGACGCGAATGGGGTCACCGAAGGAGCCCGGCGTCTTCTGCGCCTCCTCGCGGGTGATGGTGCGGCGCACCACCTCCTTCTTCGGCCGGTCGGAGCGCACCACCGTCTCCAGGCCGCCGCCCGAGGGCGCGAGGTAGAAGTTCACCTCCGTCGTCTCGTTCGCCTTCAGCTCCTCCTTCGTCTGGTAGAGCTGGAAGCCCGTGGCCACCACGCGCACCTCGCAGGTGCCCGCGGGCACCTCGAGCGTGAAGCGGCCGTCCTCGTCGGACATCACCTCGGGCGCGTCCGCGTCGTCGCCGCAGCGCACGGTGGCGTTGGGCACGCGCGAACGGCTGCCGCGGGAGATGAGCTGGCCGGTGAGCGTGGCCTTGGGCTGCTCGGCCTCCACGGCCTCGGCGCCCGCCTCCGGCTCCGGCGCGGTGAGGGTGAAGTGATAGACGTACTCCACCTGCACCGGCGCGGGCACGCCGTCGACCTCGGCGGGCGAGAAGCGGAACTGGCGCACCGCCGCGATGGCCGCCTCGTCGAAGCCGTTGCCCACCGGCTCGGTGGGCAGCACCTCAGCGACGGACCCGTCATCCGCGATGGTGATGATGAGCCGCACGGACGCGGTGAGCCCCTGCGCGAGCGCCTCGGGCGGATACTGCGCCTCCACCTGCTGCACCAGTTCGGGAGGCTTGGTGATGGTGGGCTGGGCCTGCGCCGCGGGTGGCGTGGCCGCGTCCGTGGGAGGCGCGCCGGCCTGGGGTGCCTGCGCGAGCACGGGCGTCGCCAGCAGGAGCGAGGCCGCGACGAGCGCGCCTCGGGCTTTCAGGGTGGAGGACATGGCGTGTCCAAGCATACGGGTGAGGGGGTTGCCGCTCCCGCTGAAAGAGAGACGGAGCGATGGCGAGGTGGAATCCCGGCAATGCCTGTGGGGATGGGTACCCCTGACATGCCGGGCACGCCCGTGCTCCGCCGCTCTCCCAGCGGGAGTGGCGACATCAATCGAGCAGGAAGGTGTACGAGTATTTCATCTCCGTGGAGACAGGCTCGCCGCCCTTGATGGCGGGCTTGAAGCGGAAGCGGCGGATGGCATCCCGCGCCGCCTCGTTGAGGCCGTAGCCGGGCCCCTTGAGAATCTTCACCGCCACCACCTTGCCCTCGTGGTCGATGGTGATGGAGAGCGTGACGGTGCCCTCCACGCCCGCGCGGCGCGCTTCCTCCGGATAGGGAATCTTCACCTCGGAGGCCACCGTGGGCTCGGAGTCCACCTGGTAGATGGGCGCGTACTTCGGCGCGCTGTACGCCTTCACCTCCTGGGGCGCCTTCGCCGTGGGGCCCGTCCTTCCGTAGAGCGTGTTGCCCACGGGCGCCGCGAAACCTCCAGCGCTGGTGGTGGAGGACATCGACAGGCCCACCACCAGGGGCGCGGGCTTCGCGGAGGGGGGCGGGGTGTCGTTGGGCGGCGGCGGCGCGTCCACGGGCGGCGGCGGCAGCGGATTGGGCGCCACGGCCACCTTCACCGGCGGCGGCTTCACCACCTTGGGCTTGGGAGGCGGCGGCTTGGGCGGCTCCTCCGGCTTCGGCGCCTCGGGGGGCGGCGGAGGCGGCTTCACCACCTCCACCATCACCATCTCCACGGGGCGCTTGGGCACGGGGCGCAAGCGCGAGTCACCCTCACCCAGCGCCCAGAAGCCGCCGACGTGAATCCCCAGCGACACGAGCAGGAAGGCGCCCACCACGGCCAGCGAGCGGTCGTGTGAGGGCGTCGTGGGACTGTTGTCGAGGACCGCCTGGCTCATGCGTTGATGCCTCGCTTCAGGGCGCGGGAACCGTGGCCGCGGGGGCCACGTCCTTCTCGATGTTGAGCGCGAACTTGGCGATGCCCTGGCCCTTCACCACGTCGATGAGCCGCATGACGCGGCCATAGGGAAGCGACTGGTCCGCGCTGATGATGGCGCGCGTCTCCTTGTCCTTGGCCACCGCCTCCGCAACCCGCGCCTCCAGCTCCTTCTCGGTCATCTCGGTGCCGTCGAAGAAGAACTTGCCCTCCTTGTCCAGCACCACGTTGACCAGGCCCTGCACCGTCTCACCGCCGTTGGCGGCGCGGGGCAGGTCCACCTCCACCGTCTCGCGGACGATGAAGTTGGCCGTCACCATGAAGATGATGAGCAGCACCAGCACCACGTCCACCAGCGGGGTGACGTTGATGCCTGTGATTTCGTCGTCGTTGTCCTGCGCGCCGCCCGCCATGGCCTAACGGGCCTCCGAGCGGAGACTGCCCACCAGCGCGTGGCCCAAAGCGTTGGCGCGGCTGGTGAGCGTCTTGAGCTGGCGGCTGAAGACGTTGAAGGCCACCACCGCCGGAATCGCCACCGCCAGACCCACGGCCGTGGCGACCAGCGCCTCGGAGATGCCGGCCATGACGGTCTGCTGCATGGCCCCGCCGCCGCCCTGGGCGTTCATCTTCCCCAGGTCATTGAAGGCCTTGATGATGCCCAGCACCGTGCCGAACAGACCGATGAACGGCGCGTTGTTGCCCAGCGTGCCCAGGTACGACAGGAAGCGCTCGTAGCGCGGGCGCTCGCGCGACAGGGTGGAGGCAATCACCTGCTCCACCGTGTCCGCGCCCTGGTCAGCGCACGCCAGCCCTTCGCGCAGGATGGCGGCCTCCATGCCCTGACGCCCCTGGATGGCGGCCTTCACCGCGTCCAGCTCACCGCGCGACAGCCGCACCGCCAGCGCCTCCGAGTCCGGCAGCCGGTGACGGGCGAAGTACACCGTGCGCTCCAGCATGATGGCGATGGAGAGCACCGACAGGCACACCAGCACCCACAGCACCCACTCCGCGGAAGTGAGCGTCACCCCCAGCAGCTTGCTGCTGAGCCACCCCAGTTGCTCCGGGTGGGCCTGGGCGAAAACGGCGATGGACGGCATGGTGTCTTTCCCCTCGCGAAACACGTTGGCGCGACCGGAACACCGGGCCCGAATTGAAGTGTCACCGGGTGGTCGGATTTTTTCCGGGCCCCTCTGACGGCGAGGGGTCAGAATGCGCGCCATGCGAGGAAAAACGGTGGTCGTCACGGGCGCCTCGGCGGGCATTGGCGAGGCGCTGGCGGTAGTGCTGGCCGGACGCGGCGCCAACCTGGTGCTGGCGGCGCGAAACGAGGAAGCGCTCCAGCGGGTGAAGGCCCGGTGCGAGTCGGCCGGCGGGCGCGCGGTGGTGGTGCCCACCGATGTAGGTGACGCGGAGGCCTGCCGCCACCTGGTGGAGCGGGCGGTGGAGGCGTTCGGCGGCGTCGACGTGCTGGTCAACAACGCGGGCGTGACGATGGACGCGCGCGTGGACGAGGTGAAGGACCTGTCCCTCTTCGACCGGCTGATGCGCATCAACTACCTGGGCGCGGTGTACTGCACCCACCACGCCCTGCCCCACCTCAAGGCCCGGCGCGGACGGGTGGTGGCCGTGTCGTCCCTCACGGGCAAGACGGGCGTGCCCAACCGCAGCGGCTACGCGGCCAGCAAGCACGCCATGCACGGCTTCTTCGATTCGCTGCGCATCGAGCTGCGCGGCACCGGCGTGGACGTGACGGTGGTGTGCCCCGGCTTCGTCGCCACCAACATCCGCGACAGCGCGCTGGGCGCGGACGGCCAGCCCGTGCGGCAGAGCAAGCACGACGAGAGCGCGGGCAACATGGACGTGGACACCTGCGTGGCCATCATCCTGCGCGCCATGGAGCGCCGCGAGCGCGAGGTGGTGATGACCACCAAGGCCCGCGTCGCCCAGTTCCTCAAGCTGGTGGCCCCAGGCGTGGTGGACCGCATCGCCGCGAAGACCATCCAGGACCGGCAGCGCTGATTCGCGCGGCTCAGGTGGCCGGCGGAGGCGTGGCCGGCCGCTCCACGCGCGTCAGCAGGCCGGAGATTCCCTCGAAGGAGGCGTTGCCCACCTGGTGCAGGCCGAAGCCCCAGAGGAAGGCCGTCATGCCCGCGCCGAAACCGCCCCATGTGGGCGAGAAGACATTGAGCAACTGAAGCCCCAGCGCCACCGCCACCGTGGTGAGCAGCGCCAGCACGCCCAGCTCCACCAGCCACATGTGACGCGGCGACGGCAGCGGCATTCCCTCGAAGTCGCCCAACGCGGGCGCCCCTCCGGCGGGCGCCTCCGGCAGCGCGAGGATGCTTCCACCGCTGGGCGCGGTGGGAGGAGGCACGGAGGGCGCACCGTCGCCCCCGTCGTCCGACGCGAGCGATTCCAGGTGGAAGCTCTTCGCCATCCGCTGGGACTGGCTGGCGGAGACAAACCGGACGCGCGCCTCGCCGTACTTCCCCGCGGCCTCGTGCGACGACTCCGCCACCAGAAGACCCATGGCTTCGCGCAGGAGCACCTCCACCTCATCGAGCGCCTGCGTCTGCGCCTCGGACTCACTGACCTGCCGCGCCTCGTCCACCGCGCCGCGCAGCTCCACGATGAGCTGGCGCACATAGGCGGCATGCGCGCCCTGGTACATGCGGACGGCATCATCCACGCTGGTGTTCGCACGCTCGCGGGCTCTCTCCAGCAGTGTGTTCACCTGCCGGGTGAGGGCCTCCCACTCCTCCTCCGTGAAGCCTCGCGGCGGCGTGCGGGACGCCAGGGCCGCGGACAGCTCCTCGCAGAGGATGTCGAAGTACGAGCGGCGAGCGAACTCCAACTGGCGCCGGGCGGCGTCCAGCGCGCCCCGCGCCAGCTCCTCCCGCACGGTCGACAGCAGGGACAGCAGTTCGTACTTGAGCCGGAAGCCTAGCGAATCCTCACCGTGCTGCTCCACCAGCGTCCGCGCCTGACGGTCGATGTCCTGCAACCGCGCCTCCAGCCCGGCGCGCGCCAGTCCGTCCACGTCCAGCTCCCGCACCTTGGCGGCGAGGCGGTCCAGTTGCTCGGTAGCGGTGTCCTCTGCGCGCAGCGCGCCTTCCACTTCCGCCAGCAACTGGCTCGCCTGCTCCGGACGCAGCTCGGCCGGGAGCGCGTCCAGCTTGCGTGACGCGTCACACCACGCGCCATACAGCCGTAGACGAGGCTCCAGCGCGGTCAGGTCCCCGTCGCGCACGCGGATGCCTCGCACCGGCCGGCGAATCTCCGACGCGAGCCCGTCCACCTGGCCCAGCATCACCTGCCCCACCTCCCGCGCCCGGGCCCCCTGCCCGCTCACCACGGCCTGGAGCCGGCGGTGCAACTCCATGACCCGCTGCAAGCGCAGCGTCCGGGGCCGGATGCGCTGCGAGTACAGGCGCACACCGAACGACGACACGGCCCCCGCCGCGATGAGCAACGCGCCCCACAACCAGGGCGAGCTCACCCACAAGGTGAAGGGCTGCTCCACCGGCATGCCCGAGCGCACGGACAGGCGCACGGTGCCGGTGTACTCGCCCGGACCTTCCAGGCCCCGCAGGTTCAAGAGCAGCGCGCCGCTCCCATGCGCGCTCACGGGAATGCCGCCGTCCGCCGACGTGACATCCAGGTTGCCGCCATCCGGCTTCCCGCCCTCCAGGGCGAAGCGCACGCTCTGGAAGCGCGGCTGGACGAGGGCCGAGTCCATGTCCGGCGCCTTGCGCTGCAATTGCAGCAACTGGGGCACCGACACGACCCCGCCCACGCCCGCCGTCTCCTTGAACGGCAGCCGCACGGTGGCGTCGATGGAGCTCCAGCCCCAGCCCGCGGACGTCACCGCTGGCGACGTGGCGATGAACTGCACCGCGGGCACCGCCTGCACGCGCGTGACGATGAGCGCGGTGGTCTCCCGCCCTTGCGCGTGCACCAGCACCACGTGGCCCGTGTAGTCCCCCGTGACGGGCAGGCGCCCGGACAGCTCGACGTGGATGGGGCGCCGCGTGGAGATGGGCACCGTGGCGCCCCCGGCCTCTGCTTCCTTCACCACGGCCTGCAGCGGCACCTGCACGCCGTCCTGGGACTGGAGCGGATCCACCAGCACCGTCACGCCGCCGGGCAGCTCGCCGTCCACACCTCTCGCCACGCCGCCGGCCACGGCCACGTCGCCGACCACCTCCGGCGCGCTCAGCAAATCCACGCGCAGCACGTGCCGGAAGTCCTCCGACGCGGTCCGCAGCTTCACCTCGTTGCTGGCGGAGGCGCCCGCCACGCGCAGCGAGGGCTCAGCGCCGGCCCTCCAGGGAAGGACGAGCAACAGGAGCAGGGCCGGAAGACGCACGAGCCCCCACGCGGAGTGGGTGACGGCGGGACGGGTGCCAGCGGAACGCATTCACTGACTGTATCAGGCGCCCCCCATGCCTCCACTTCGCGCCCTACCCCCACCCCAACTGACTCAACATGCTCCCGGACAGGCTGCCGCGGATGGTGTCGATGGGGATGCCCTCGTTGTGTCCCACCGACACGGACGGGACGCGGGGCCCACCGCTGTGATGCAGCGCGGCCAGCCGCAGGTCCTGGGTGAAGCAGGGTGCCCCCGAGGAGCCCGGCCCCGTGCACGCGCGGTACGCCACGCGTGTGCGGCCCGGATTGACGCCCAGGAACTCATCGAGCGCGACGCTCATCGGCTGGCCCGCCGGGTGTTGGACGATGAGCACCAGGCTGCCGGGCGTGAAGGACTCCCGTGAATCGGGCGGCTCCAGCCAGCCTCGGGGCTCCCCGTCGACCAGGTCCTCGCCGGGGACACCCGCCACCTCGAGGAAGGCGTAGTCCAGCTCGCCCGACGTGGCATCGCGCGGACGCGGGTGCATCAGGTCCGCGGGGCTGTAAGGACTGCGCGCCAGACAGCGCGTCACGCGGTACACCGTCCCTGGATGTAGCAGCGTCCCGTCCTGGAGGACCTTGCGGCCGAAGCGCACCCGTAGAGACTCCAGCAGCCTGTTCTCGATGACGTGGAAATTGGTGAGCACGACGCTGGGGGACACCAGGAAGCCGGTGCCCAGCGCCGCGCCCACCTCCGGCTCCACGCGGCACACCTGCCGCTCGATGGAGCTCAGGCGCTTGCGCCAGTGCTCACGCTCGGCGTCCGCCCGGCCGCTGCCGAAGATGCGCTCCAGTCCGACACGGGGGATGCTGCGCTGGACGGACGCGAGGTACACCTGCACGAAGCGTTGGAGGCGAGGGTGTCGGGGCAGGGCCTGGTAGGCGCCGCGAATCAGCTCGCGCAGCCAGCCCTCCGCCTCCGCCATGTGGATGAGCGCGAAGACGCGCTCCCGCAGCCCACCGGAGACGCCCAGCGCTTCCAAATCCCTGCGGCAGGTGGCGGCCACGACCCGGCGAAGGTGCTCCACCGAGGCAAACGCGCTCGTCAGCGCCCGCTGTAGCTCGTCCCTCTCCGCGCCGTCGAGCTCCATGCTTGCCACCCACGACGAAACAACCCTGGGAGCGGTTGCGACTCCGTGTTGCTGCTGGGAAATCTGTGCATCCCCTGCGTGGGTGCCCAGTTGGGAGCGCGGACTACATTTCTTGGAGGCCCGTGAAGTCACCACGAGTCGACACATAACGCGCCCCCCAGCGCCGGGGCAGTGGCCCGGGGGGCAGGAAGTGCCAGCGACTTCTCCTCAGCGTACGGCCCACGTAGCGGGGGGTACGTAGGACACCAGGTCAGGGCGCGACAGGGTCATCAGCGACGACGCGCCTCCCTGGAGTGTGCCCGCCAGCGTCGGGATGACGCGGAAGCGCGCCTGGAAGGGCTCGCCCGGCCCTCGGGGATGAAGCCGCAGCGTCACCGCGCCATCCTCGCTCTGCCAGGACGCCACCTTCCCTTCGCGCACGAGCGCCTCCAGGCTGGCGGTGTCCACCTGCACGCCCGCGGGCAGCCCGTGGCGAATCACCAGCGGCAGGCCCGACGGCGTGGAGGCCTGGAGCGTCACCTCCGACGGCTGCCCCACCTTCGCGTCCGAGGGCACCTGCACGGACAACTCCAGCCCGGCCTGTGCCTGCTGCGTCCACGGCACCGCGGCGCTCAACGCCAGCGCGAAGCCCAACCCGGGCACCGCGGGCTCCGCGCGCACCGTCCAGGTATGCGCGCCGCCGGAGCCCGGCGCCGCCGCCTCCAGCGACATCACCTCGCGCAGGGCCTTGGCGTCGAAGGTGCCCTCGGTGATGACCTGGCCGTCCCGCTCCAGCACCACCCGCACCTGAGAGGGCAGCGGCTCGCGGAAGAGGGACACCACGGCCTGCAACGCCAGGCGGTTGGCGCGCCCGTTGCCCCAGCCATTCACCGGCTCGTAGCTGGCGAGCAACGCGGCGCCCAGGTCCGCCACGGGCGCCTTCGCGTCGCCCTCCAGGGCCAGCACGGCCAGCGCGGTGGCCTCGGCCTCCGTCGGCGTGCCGCCCGCGGCGTCCACCACGCCCTCCTCCACGGGCAGGAACGCGGCGCCCTCGTCGCGCCGCTGCACGGCGCCCCGCACCTGCTCGCGCAGCGAGTCTCGCAACGAGCCCGTCACCGCGCCGCTCGCCAGCAGCGCCGCCGCGGTGTAGCCATCCTTGACGTGCGCCCGGTTGCGCTCCAGCGCACCCGAGGCCCGCGCGGTGAAGAAGGCCGCGCGGCGCTTGCCCTCCGGCGTCACCGCCGCTGCGTTCACCGCGCGCGTGCAATCCGCGGTGGCCACCAGCAGCCGCTGGAGCGTCCAGCCGTTGCCGCCCTGGCAGGTGCCGTCCGGGAGCTGCGCCGCCGCCACCTGCGCGGCCAGCCGCTCGCCCAGGCGGGCCAGCACGGGGTTGTCCGGATGCGCCAGCGCACCCTCCGCCAGCAGCGCCGCCGTGGCCACGTCCGGCGCCCGGCCCCACCGCAGCGCGCGCTGGGTCGCCCGCATCAGCCCCGCCCGTACCGACTCCACGTCGACTTCACCGGGCTCCGGAGGCACGGGCGCCGTCAGCCGCTGCCCGGGCGTGCTCAGCGCCTTCAGCGCCTCCGCGGACCGCGTCTCGCCCAGCGCGCTCAGGAGCTCCGGCGCACGGCCTGCCAGCAGCAGCGAATAGCCCACGCCGGCCGCGTCCTCGCGCGCGCTCGCGTTCAGCAACTCCGAGCGCAGCACGCCCAGCCCGCCGGGGAACACCCGCACCCGGACGCGCTCGCTCCCCGGCTGCGCGTCCGCAGGCCCGGTGAGCGACAGCGAGCGCGGCGCCGCCAGCGTGCCACCGCGCGCCTCCACCACCGGCCGCCCCGTGGACCACACGGGGAAGTCCCGCACCACCGCGTCGGTGGCGCCCAGCGTCGCGCGCACCGCCACCTGCCCTGGCGTGGCCACCCGCACCGTCACGTACTCCACCACGCTGCCGCGCGCCGGAACGCGCACGGTGCGGCTGCCGCCCTCCACCAGCGCGCCTGGCACCTCCACCTTCAAGGGCGCCTCCACCGCCGCGTCCGTGGTGTTCATCACCTGCACCGGCATCCGCACGGCGTCGCCCGCGCGCAGGAAGGCCGGCAGCACCGGGTCCACGTACGTGGGCAGCGTGCCCGTGAAGGACGTCACCGCGCCGGACTGCGCGCCCGAACGCGAGTGCGCCAGCGCCAGCACCCGCCACTGCGTGAGGCGGTCCGGCACGCGCACCGGCACCGTCGCCGCGCCGGACGCGTCCGTCACCACCAGGGGCTCGAAGAGGAACGTCTCCGGGAACCAGGCACGGCTGGGCGTGGCGTCCGCCTCCGCGCCGCCCCCGCCCTTGCGTGCATCATCCTTGACCACGACGGCGCGGGCACTGCGGGGCTCGTTCGCGAATCCGAGCCCCCCCTCTATCCCCCCGAACGCCATCTCCGCCTCCGCCATGACCGGCGGGGGGGCCAGCACCGCTTGCACCTCGTCGAACTCGGAGTTCTGTCCACCAAAGGTGCGGAGGCTCTTCGACGCCTGGGGCTCGGGCGCCCCCGCCAGTGCCTCAGCGGATGCGCCGAACAGGCGCCGCACGTTGTCACCGAAGAGCGCCACGAACATGACCAGTCCCACCAGGCTCGCCAGGGAGCACCCCACCCCGGCGAAGAACGAGCGATTCATGGCGCCTCCCGGGCAACCCAAGCGTTCCAGTTCTCCACGTCCTCCGGCAGCCGCGTGCCGCTGGACACCACCGCCCGCGGGTCGGTGAGCGCCAGCAGGTCCACGGGCAGCCGCGACAGCTTCAACCGGCGGCCAAAGGCATCCGTCACCTTGTCACCTCGCTTCTCACACGCCGCCAGCGCGCCCTCCCACAGCCGGGCCATGCCCGCCGGGTCCAGCGTCTGCCCCTGCGGCGCCTTCTCCTCCCAGGCGCGCACCTGCGCGTGCAGCTCCGCCAGCACCGCGTAGAAGGGTTCGGTCAGCTCCGACTCCGGCTCGAAGGCCGTCACCGCGTTCACCGTCACGCGGGGCTCCGTGTGCTCGCGCCGAGGCACATCGCTCACCCGCAGCACCGCCGCCGACGCCGCGTTGGCCCCGCGGATGCGGCCCATGGCCAGCGCCTGACCGTCCAGGACACCGAAGGCCGGCGAGGCCACCGTGGGCACCGGCCGCAGCTGCCCCAGCGCGTCCGGCCCTGGCAGCGGCGCCAGCTGCGCCAACGTCTCATCCACGCCGAAGAGGCCCACCGCCGCCGGACCGTCCTGGCCATCCACCCGCGTCTGCAATTGGAGCCGGGCCAGCTCTCCGGGAGCGTAGCGCTGCTTGTCCGGCGTCACCTCCACGGAGAGCTGCGCGCGCGGCGCCACGTACACCCGGCCCTGCGCGCCCTCCCAGTACGTCATCGCCCAGCCCTCGAAGTCCTCGGGCAGCTTGAAGCGGACCGAGCGCGTCGCCTTGTCCACCTTCTCTTCCATTCGTTGGTTGCCCGCCTGGAGCACCAGGGTCTCGGGCAGCGGGCCCTCGAACTGGGGGCCGCGCATCAGCTCGATGCGGACCTCCTCGCCGCCGCGCGCCAGCACGGGCGTGGCGCGCAGGCGCGTGGGTGGTACCTCCGCCGGACGCAGCACCAGCTTCGTTTCGCCCACGGCCTCTCCCCCCTGCGTGCCGCTCACCTTCAGCTCGTAGCCCAGGAAGGTGGTGGCCTGGGAAACGGCCTGGCGCCCCTTCTCACCCGACAGACGGGCGGTGAGGTGCGCCACGCCCAGGGCGTTGTGCGGATACTCGGGCTCGGACATCCGGATACGCGTGAAGCGCTCCTGGATGCAGGGCAGGACGGACGCGGCCAACGCGTTCGACTGCTTCGGCAGCATCACCCACGTCAGCGACTCCAGGCCCCGCTTCCCCAGCCGCCAGCTCAACGCCGCGGGCAGCGGAGCGTCCATGCTCAGGTCCCGAGGCAGACACGCGCGCGCATCGAGAGCCGCGTCGTCCAGCGCGGCCACCAGCGTCTCAGGGGCGCCAATGGCCGCCTCCACCTCCACTGCCAACTCCGGCAGGCCTGGGTCCATGATGCCCAGGCGCACCTGGAAGACCCGCTCACGCCCGGCGGGAAGCACGCGGGTGCGCAACGCCGAGGCCACGCAGGCGGGCAGTGCGCCCTCTCCAGAGACCACGTCCACCACCGCGCCCGCGGCGCTCACGCGCAGGCCGAGCGCGACTTCCACCTCTCCATCCTCACGCGTCACGAAGCGCGCACAGGGTTCGAGCGCGGGCAACGCCTTCTCCAGCGCGAGCAGGTCCTCGAGCGAGGCCTCCGTCTCCGGCGCCAGCAGGTTGCGCGTCTGGCCCAGCCTCACCGTGGGCTTGGGCGGCGGCGGGCGCACGGGCATGGGCGGCACCACGACGTTGACGGGAGGCCCGGGGTCGAGCTGGAAGACGGCCACGCCGTCCTCGTCCGTCATCGCGCGCACGCCTTCGTCGCGCGGGTCCCAGGCGCGCTTCACCGTCAGCTCCGTACCCGGCAGCACCTGCCCCGCGGCCGTCGTCGCGCGCACGTAGACGCGGTTGTTGAAGCCCGGCGCCAGTCCGCCCTCCACCTCCGTCACCGCCGACACCTGCAGCGCGTCCTCGGATAGCAGCAGCGACACGCCGCCTTCGATGCGGTCTCCCGCCGCGTCCCGCGCCACCAGACGCGCCACCAACTGGGCCTGTCCGCGCAGGTCCATGGGCACGCGCGGCAGCGACAGGCGGAAGCGCCCCGCGGCGTCGGTGCGCGCGCGGTCCGGCAGGCCTCCCGCCTGCCACTCCGTGGGCGCGGGCCAGTCACCGTGGATGTTCCACGTCAGGCCCACCTCCACGTCGGCCACTGGCGCGCCCGAGGCATACGTCACCTGCCCATCCACCACCGGCACCTCGTCCGCGCGCCAGAAGGGCCGGGCGCTGCGCGCCTCCACGCGGAAGCGCGGCAGGGTGAAGGGCTTCACCTCGAAGGACGCCGAGGCCTGCGCTCCGCCGCTCACCCAGCTCACCGTCCAGCTTCCTTGCGGCGCGCCCCGGTCCAGCGGGAAGCGCCCGGCCACCACACCCCAGGGCCCGGCCGGCGCGCGCTCCTCCAGCACCACTTCGCCGGTGGAATCCCGCACCACCCACGTCCCCGGCCGCCCATCCAACGGCGCCAGGTCCTTGGCCCTCAGCACCACCGCGCGGAAGAGGACCTCGTGGCCCGGCTCGTACAGGGGCCGATCCGTCAACACATGCGCCAGGGCATTGGCATACAGCGGCAGCGGCGCGTCCACGGTGTCCGTGCCCAGCGGCGAGGTGACGCGGGCCCGAAGCTGGTAGTCACCGTCCGGTACCTCCGGCAGCGCCACGCGGGCCGCCAGCCCCCGGTCGTCCAGGGTGGGCATCCACTCCGTCCCCTTCGACAGCGGAAGCGGCGTCTCCTTCCCTTCCCCGTCCACCAGGAACACGGCGGCCGTGCCCTTCGTCACCGGAGCCTTCATCATCTGGCCGGATTCCGGGTGCGGCGCCAGCGCATGCGTCATGACCACCACCTGGCCCGTGTCGCCACGCGCCAGGCCGGAGCCATGGACCTCCACCACCTGGCGGAACTGTCCGTCCGGACAGCTCGGCACCTTCACTCCTCGCAGGACCCAGGCGGAAAGGCAGACGTCCCAGGAGGCAAAGGCTATCGCGCCCCCCACGAGCAACGCAGCCAGTCCTCCCCCCAGCAGCCGGCGGCGCCGGAAGCGGATTGTCATCGGTTCTCCCCTTCCCTCCACTCTATGCCGGGAGGCAGGGGCCCTGACGAGTCCCCCCGTTCTTCGCGTGGCTCGAGACGGTGCGCCAGGGTCGCCGCTCCTTGCCAGCGCCCAAGCCCCAATCCCGCCTGCCCCAGGATGCGCTTCCCGCGCGCCTGGAATCGCTCCTGGAAGCCTTGACCGACCGGCACCTCGCGGACCGGATGGAGCGCGTGCACCGCGCGGCGACGGTGGCCATCGACCGGCTGGGGCACCTGAGCATCGCGAAGTACGAGCCCACGTCGGTGGAAGCGGACGGCGGCGCGGACCTGTCGCTGTGGGAGACGATGGCGCCCGCCATTGGCGACACGCTGGTGGGCGTCAACCAGCTCGTCAGCGTCGTCCACCAGGAGTTCCCGCCCCCCTCACGCCCGGCCGGGCTCGGCGACGGTGGCTGGGCCCCGCCGCCGGCCAGCTCGGATGAGCGGCTGGCGCAGGAGGTGGAGGCGGTGCTGCACGCCATCGCGGACCGGCTGGCCCGGCGTGTGGCGGGGCTGGGACAGCAGATGTGCCGCCCGGAGGTGGTGACCGACCGCTGGACGCTGATGGCCGAGCTGCAGGCCTTCCGCGCCGACTTCCGCGTGCGCATCGGCGACCTCGTGTATCTCACCGCCTCGGCCTTCGCCGACGTGCGCCGCGAAGAGGTGGTCCCCGGCTACGCCCACCAGGTGGGCTCACGGGGCGCGGAGCGCGTGCTGGCGGAGGCGGTGGAGGCGGCGGGCGCGCGCCAGGGTCGCTCGGCGCCCTTCGACGCCTTCCTGCGCAAGGCGAGGCAGGAGGCGGGCGACGGGCTGGAGGAGGCAGGGGCGCGGGAGCTGCTCGGCCGGTTCCGGGAGCGGCTCGCGGCCCTGCCCTTCCGTTGAAGCGGGATTACGGCCTGGTGCCTTCGGCCTTCGCGCCCTCGGGCAGCGCGGGCGACTCGGGCTTCGGCGGGAGGATGCGCAGCTCGTCGTAGCGCGCGGCCAGCGTCTCCGGCGTCATCTCCTCCTGCCACTGCTTGGGGTTGGTGTTCCAGCCGAAGTCGGCTGGCACCTTGCCGCCGCCCTGGCTGGCGTAGCCAATCATGTCCGGGAACTGCTTGGACCAACGGCCCGCGGGGTCCGGCTCCTTGGTGATGAGCTGGCGGTTGGGACGGTGAAGGAAGGGCTTGGGTGCGTCACTCATGGCCCGTAGCCTCTCCGAAAGCAGCCCGCGAGGGTAGAGGGAAGACGCGGAGCCTCAGGCCGCCCGGCGGGTCCGCTTGCGGCGCCCGGTGCTCACCGGCGGCAGCACGCGGGGGCCCATCTCGAACACCGCGGCGAAGAAGCGGGCCTGGGCCTCGCTGCCATACCGGTATCGGCGCACCGCCCCGGCCCACGTCTCCACCTCCACACCCCAGCCTCGCCGGTCATGGAGGAGCTCCACCCGCAGCACCCCACCCATGCCACCATCCTCACCCTGTGCATCCATGCCCCGGGCCCTTGAAATCCCCGTGCCAGGGCGCACACGCGACATCACCGGGTTGCGGTGTCGGCCATCCACCAAAGCGCGGCGGGCCCGTAAGGAATGCAGGAGGGCTCGGCTGCCCGCCTGCCCGCAGGGCCATGCCCGACCGGGGGACACCTCAGGTCGCCTTGTGCCCCGCGATTCCTGCGTTAACTCAGAAGCATGACTCAATTCGAGAGCAACACCGGCGAGCGGTTCGCCGAATTCGTCCTCCCCGACGGCTGCGTGCTCTGCGGTGGAGAGGTGACTGTGCGTGCCTCTCAGGCGGGTGCGCACAGCTATTGCCCGCGGTGCCACTGGCTGTCCAAGCCCAGCATGCGCGTGCGCGACAACGGCGTGGAGCTGTCCTTCGCCACCACCGTGCTCGCCTGAGCACGCGCCGCCTCACGGCGGCAACATCGTCTCCGACAGCAACAGCGCCAGCAGGGCCGCCCTCTCGCCCTGCCCGAGGCGCAGCACTTCCTCGGGCAGGGACAGGGAGACGGGCCCCGGCTGGAGCGTCGTCCCAGGCTGGCAGGTGCGCCAGCCCGAATACCCTTCTCCCGTCACGGACAGCGTGTAGTTGCATCCGCCCATGGCGCCAGCGATGGCGAAGGGCGCGATGACGAGGCTCGACGGCTGGCTGGCGAAGTTTCCCTCCAGGCGCAGGCCCGGCTCTGGCGTCCTTTCGAGGACGCGGAGGTTGACGGTGCCCTCCCCCACGCGTCCGAGCAGGTTTCCGTGGGCCCAGCCGACATCCACGTCACTGCCACGCACCTGTCCCACCAGCGCGGCGCCGCGCTGACGCAGCTCCACGCCGGGCCCCCGCACGACACCGCCCTCCTCCAGGGACAGCGCCACCGACTGCGAGCCCGCTTCGAGCCGCAGCGGCCCTCCCTGTCCGGTGACGGCGACCTGTGCCCGCGAGGAGGGCGCGAGCGCCAGACACAACGCGCCCAGGATTCCGATGACACCTCGTGTCCCTGTTTCGCTCCGCGACACATGACACCTGCTTTCGGCGGGTCCTCTGCCCGAAGGTGAGGCTCCGCCGAAGCCGTGGCAGGGGCCGTGGACCTGGCGCGCTCACGCCGGGACTCGAAAGGTCCCGGGAAGCGAGCGCGAGGTCCGTGGCTCAGTGGCCGCCGTACGTACCGCTCGCGGCGGGCACCACTTCGGGCTCGCACTCGCGCCTGCGCTCGAACTCATCCCAGGCGCGGCCGTCCTCGTAGCCCCACTCGTCGACGTCCACCTGGTAGCTGACCTGCGACAGCAGCCGGCCCCGGCACAGCTGCGAGTCCCAGTTGCCCTCCGCCAGCGAGCTGTTGGCGCGGGAGAGCAGCTCGCGCATCACCCACTCCGGGACGATTTCGCGGTCCGCGGGGTACGCGAAGCGGAAGAACATCAGGTGCGCGAGCAGCACCTCCCAGTACCGGTCGAAGCGCGCCAGCAGCCGCGGCCAGTCGAACGTGCGCCCCGTCTTCAGGAGCAGGTGCGTGAGTTCGTGCCCGTCGAAGCGCTCCCGCTCCAGGACGAAGGCCTTGCTCCAATAGATTTCCTCCGCCGGAGGCACGTTGCACGCGCAGTTCAGCAGCCGGGCGCGGACCGCGTGCTCGAACCAGCCATCGTCGACGACGGTGATGCCGTTGCCGGACGCGAAGATGAGGTCCACGAGGAAGTCGTCCCAGAAGGCCTTGTGCAGCCAGCCGTGGACGTTGCGCTGCGTGCTCCAGCCATGGCGCGCGAGCACTTCCAATGCGCGGTCCGCGTCGTCCTTGCGGATGAACAGGTCCAGGTCCTTCGTGTCGCGATAGATGCCCGTGTAGTGAGCGAACGCGTAGGCGCCGCCGACGAGGAATGGGATTCGCGCGTCAGACAACAATTGGATGGCATAGGCCCGTGCGCCCAGCTCGGCGACCGGCCGCCGAACCTCCATCCGCCGTGGGTCTCCCCCGGGCGCGCCCGAGGCCTTCGGTGGTTGCTCAGCCATGCGCCAAAAATAGGAGCGCGATGCCGGGATGACAGCAGTCCGGCCGCGTGGCAGGCCGCAGGGCAGCCGGGCATGCGTCAGCGCGCCAGCATCAACATCAGCGGCGCCGTCGCGAAGGACAGCGGAACGCCCACTCCCACCATCAACACCGCCAGGTCCGGGTCCAGGTCATGCTCGGCCGCGAGGATGGCCGCGCTCACCATGGGGCCCATGGCCGACTGCAGCAGCGTGGCCTGCACCACCGTGGGCGCCAGTCCTGGCAAGGCCAGCAGGCCCGCGGCCGTCAGCGCCGGCACCAGCAGCAGCTTGTACGACAGCCCCAGGGCCACCGCGGGCAGCCGGGGCCGGATGCCCGACAGGCGCAGTTGCAGGCCAACGGCGAACAGCGCCAGCGGCGTCAGCAGCGCGCCCAGCCGCTCCAGCACGCCGTCCAGCCAGACGGGATAGGCCCAGGGCCGCGTCACCAACGCCACCACCAGCGCCAGGAACGCGGGGAAGGTGGCCACCTTGCGCGCGAGTTGGCGCAGGGACAGCGGCGTGTCCGCGCCCGCCCGGGCCGCCGCCACCGTGGCCAGCGAGGACAGCACCAGGAAGGAGCCGAGCTGATCCACAACCACCGCCACCGGCAGGCCCCTGGCACCCAGCAGCGCCTCCGCCATGGGCAGCCCCACGAAGGCGGTGTTGCCCAGCCCCGCCGTCAGCACCAACGCCATGATGGACGGCTTCGACAGCCCCATCCGGGGCCCCAGCAGCCGGAAGAACGGCCCCGCGCCCAGGTAGTAGAGCCACGGCACCGAGGCGGCGACCAGGAGCTCCGGCACGAACACCAACTGGTGCATGGCCCGCAGCACCAGCGCGGGCAGCGCCACGTACAGCACGAAGGTGTTGAACGCCCCGGCGGAGCCCTCCGGGAACTTCCCACTGTGCCGGGCCAGGACGCCCAGCACCATACACGCCCCCAACAGCCCGATGACGTTCCCCATGGCGGGCGCAGCGTCTCAGCCCGCCGCGTCGGACTCCAGCGACATGCGGAAAAAGAAACGGGCGGCCTTCCCGTGGGGGAAGACCGCCCGTCGTTCACTTCACGCCGAAGCCTGGACTACGGCTTGGTGTAGTTGATGGCCAGGTTGAACGTACCGGACGTGTAGCCACGCACCATGATGTACGCGGTGGTCTGGCCCGCGGGCACGGCGATGTCGCACGTCTCGGAAGCGCCGCTGAGGTACGGACGGCAGTTGTACGCGCTCGTGGTGGGGGCCGCGCCAAAGCGGACGTAGAGGTCCGGGTCACCCGAGCCCGTCATCACGACCTTGAAGTTGGTGCCGGCCTTCACGCTGAAGGGGCCGTAGTTCTGGCTGCCACCCGAGGTCACGGAGCCAGAGCGCGTCTCGCTCGTGGGCGTGCCGCTACCACCGCCCAGGGGCGCGAGGTAGTTGATGGTCAGGCTGAAGCTGGCGGCCGAGTAGCCACGCACCATGATGTACGCGCTGGTCACGCCTTCCGGAACCTCGAGCTCGCAGGTCTCGTTGGCGCCGGCGAGGTACGGACGGCAGGTGTACGCGGTCGTGGTGGGCGCCGCGCCAAAGCGGACGTAGAGGTCCGGGTCACCCGAGCCCGTCCCCGTCATCACGACCTTGAAGGTCGAGCGGGGAACGACGGTGAAGGGACCGTAGTGGACGTTCGCGTTCGCACCGACCGAGCCCGTGCGGGTCTCCGTGGTGGGCACACCTTCCGGGGGCGGCGGGGGCGGCGGGGGCGGCTCACCGTTCGGCGTGCCGTAGAGCGCCTGGATGCCCTGGATGTCCTTCGCGGTCAGCACCAGGTCGCCGTTCTGGGTGCCGTTGCACTGCGGGTAGTGCATGACGGAGGAGCCGTCGTAGGTGGTCAGCGCACGCCAGTTGCTGTCCTCGAAGCACGCGCCGGACTCGGGGCGGGTGTGCTCGTGACGGAAGCCGAGCACGTGGCCCAGCTCGTGGCGGGTGATGCCCTCCAGCGTCCAGACGCCCAGGGGCTGGAAGGAGCTGGGGTCGAACACGACGTTGCGCTGGGCGCGCGCGTCGCCCGGGAAGAACGCGCGCGCCAGGTACTGGCCACCCGCGTTGATGGGGCTCACGTCGAACAGCACGTTGTTGTTGCTGGCGTTGCAGTTGGTGTCCTGCGCGCTCACGTGAACGAACTTCACGTAGCCAGCGGCTTCCCACGTCGCCGTCGCCGAGGCCATCGCCTGGACCATGCGGTTGTAGTTGCTACCGAAGGTGGTGCTCACGCAGTAGGTGAGGTTCAGCTTCTGCGTGTCGCTCCACTTCGCGTCCGCCCCGCCCACGCGGTGGACGATGAGCTGCCCGTTCTTGACGTTGTTGTCGTAGAACTCGCGCAGGTGCTTCTCGGTCGCGAACGGCGTATCACCGTCCGCGATGAAGATGCCCGTCTCCGGCTCCTGATACACCTGGGAGAGGAACTCCTCCCACGACATCCCCTGACCGAGCGTCTCCTCGGAGGCGGGGGTGGTGCCATCGCTACCGCCGCAACCGGCGAGCAGCGCCAGGCCCGTGAGGGCGCCGACGAACTTGGACTGTGACATGGACATCCTTGTTGGGATGAGTGGTTCGCAGCCGATTAAGCAGCCGCCATGCCAGCATCCAAGCCATCGCCGTCATTCAGGATTTCTGATGGCTCCCTGTTCAACGAGGTGTACCGGGACTCCAAGACCCCTCGGCCATTCGTAAATAGGCTTTACGCTTCGGCCTGAAACGACAGTGCTTCTAAGGGTTTGCCCATAGAAGAATGGCCGACTGAAATTCAGACAGACCGTCCTGAAACAAGACACCCTTCGCCGGCGGTCCACATTCTCTTGTCCCAAAAAAAGACGATGCCAGCGGAAGCCCTACAGCCCCACCAGGCTCTCCGGACGCTTCAGGCCGCGCGCGCGGCCCAGCGGCTGGAGGATGTCCTGCGGCGGCGCGTCCGCGGTGAGCAAGAGCGCGCGCACGGCGGTCTCCACCACGTCCTCGGCACCGGGGCGGACCATGCCGCGGCGGGCATCCTCCACGCGCTTGCCGCGGTAGGCGTCGAAGCGCTCCTTCACACGGCGGGCAACGTCCGACACCGCCTTGTCGCCCACCTCCACGCGCAGCTCCAATTCGTTGCGCAACTGCACCGGGTCCGCGAGCACGCCGTACCGATCGTACCCCTTGTGCGCCGTGTCCTCGTGCATCACCGCGTAGTCCTGCGTGTTGGGCGCGGGCACCTGCTGCTCCTTGATGAGGTCCCGCATCACCGCGGTGACGGAGGCCGTCACGGTGAGCCGGTGGAGCTGCACGTCGAACACGAAGTCCGAATACATGGGCTCCTCCACGGTGATGGGCTCACGGAAGGTGGCGTCGCGGTGGCGCTGCACCTGCGTGCGCTGGCCCTCGGACTTGTCCAGCGCCTCCTCCAGCGCCTTCTCCTTCTGCAGGGACGCGGCGGCCTTGGCCACCAGCAGCACCTCCTCGGCGACGCACGCCTTGTTGTCGCAGCGAGAGGGGTTGCACTCGCTGGGGAACTGCCCCGGGCCGCTGACCTCGCGCGCGGCCTCGCCGCAATCCTGCAGGGCCTCGCGGCACTGGCGGCGCTCCCGCTCGCGGCAGCGCTCCGCGGCCACGCGCACCATGGACAGCTCCGCCTGCATGCGCAGGTACTCCCGCAGCGCGGCGGCCTGCTTGCGCTCCACATCCTCCAGGGTGCGCTCGGCCTTCAGGAGCTGGGTCTCGAAGCCGCTGCGGCGCGGGTTGGGCACGGAGCGATTTCCGGCGAGGTAGCGCTGCGTGCGCTGCGACTCCTCCACCACCTGGAGCGGCAGCACCCGCTCCAGTGACAAATCCAGCGCCACGCCTTCGCGGCCCGCCGGGGCCTCCGTCACCACGCGCAGGGGCAGTTGCGTGGGCAGCATCGCCGCCAGCCGGCCGGCCGCCAGCCGCTGCGCCACGTCCGGCGCTCCGGCCCGGTCCTCCACCGGCGAGGCCACCACCAGGAAGGCCACCTCGTCGCGCAGCTTCTGGCGCACGGCCTCGGCCCGCTCCCGCGCCGCGGTGGCGCCCACGCGCTCCTGGTCCGCGCGGACGTAGGCCACCAGCGCGTTGCCCAGCTTGCCGGCCTTCTCCAGGCCCTCACCCGTGCCGAACCAGCGCCGCGCCCAGGCCACCTGCACGCCGTCCACGCCCCGCTTGGCGGCCGCGTGGTCCGGCGCCACCGACAGCACCGCGTCGAACTCCGTGCGCGCGTCCTGCAACCGCTCCGCCTTCAACGCCACGTTGCCCGCCGCCACACGCGCATCCAGGGTGGCGCCAAGCAGCTCTCGCGCCGAAGCGTTGTCCGCGTTGAGCTCCAGCGCGCGCACCAGGCGCTTCATCGCGCCATCCAGGTCCCCGGAGGCATGCACGGCGCGCGCATCCGCCAGCACCACCTCGCTCCAGGCCTGACGCACCTTGCCCAGCTTCACCTTGACCTCGGAGGCCTCCGGGTCCGCCGCCAGCGCGCGCAGATAGGCCGCCTCCGCCTCCGCCCACTTCTGCTCCTGGCTGGCGGCGTCTCCCTCCTTCACCGCACGGGAGAAGGCGGAACAGCCGGACAGCGCGAGCACCAGGGCCAGGGCCAGGGCCCCCAACCAGGGGTGGGACGAAGAAGGAGGGGGGCGGGGGCTTCGGGCAGACGCGTTCACACCTGCATCTTCGAGGAAAGCCCCCATCGGGTGAAGACTCCGGACGTCCTCTTGGCCGTCCCCCATCCCGGCAAGCCCCCCTCCCCCGGAGGTCTGCCATTGCCAACCCCCCCCACGCTCCCGCCAAGAGCCCTCACCCGCCGTCGCGGCGACAATGTATGTCTGCTTTTCAACGGCCTTGAATTCTTGCGCTGCGGGCTGCTCTACCCCAGAATGAGTCTCAAACGCCCCACCCCTGGTAAATTCCGCCAGAATTTACAGTGCGGTTGCGATGATTTGCCCTGGCTGTATATATGGACTCATTCATCGCCCTCCCGCCGCATTCCCAACCGGAGCACTCTGGACCCTCCCCCATGGAATCTGTCGCCCGCTCCCAGACTTCAGCGCCTCGCCAGGTCGTACGGACCGTGCTTCATGAGGCCCTGGAGAGCAAACTCGGTGGGGAGGTCGTGGTCCGGTCCACCTCCGTGTCCGGACGGATCTTCGTGGTGGCGCGGAAGGTGGCCTGGGCGGTCCTCAACGGGCCGGGTGCGCTCAACTTCTCTTCGGTGCTCATCCGGGAGCGGGTGGTCAGCCGCGAGGACGTCGAGCAGGTGGTGGCGGAGTGCCGGCAGAGCGGGGGCAACTTCTGCGAGACGCTGGTGACGTGGGGCCTGGTTCCCCGGGACACCATGCGAGACCTGCTGCGCCGCCACATGTCGGAGCAGTTGGAGGCCTTGCTGTCGCTGACGGACGCCCAGGCCATGTTCGTTCCGCAGCCGCGCACCTACTCCAGCCAACTGACGTATGGCCTGGATGAGCTGATTTCCACTGTCCCGAAGCCACCCACCCACCCGCTGGTAGAAAGCGATGTCATGGCGAACGTGAAGCAGTCCCTGGAAGAGACGCTGAAAATCGAAGGGGCCTTCGCGGCCTGTCTGGCGGACTCGAAGAGCGGCATGTGCCTGGGCAGCGTTGGCGGCAGCCCGGCCTTCAACATCGAGACGGCGGCGGCGGCCAACACCGAGGTCGTGCGCGCCAAGATGAAGGCCATGAGCCTGCTGGGCATCAAGGACCGCATCGAGGACATCCTCATCACGCTCGGCGAGCAGTACCACCTCATCCGCCCGCTGTCGGGCAAGGAGGGCCTGTTCCTGTACGTGGCCCTGCACCGCGCCAGCGCCAACCTGGCCATGGCCCGCTACAAGCTGTCCGAGGTCGAGAAGTCGCTTCAGGTGTGAGCCGCCCCCAGGTGGATGAGCGCCCGCCCGCCAGCCGGGCGGCGCGCCCCACCCCGCCTCGGACGCGCCCGGGTGGATGCGCGCCAGGGCCCCTCCCCGTTAGTGAATGCAGCCCCTTCCTGTTGGCCCCCATGAAGTCCGTGCGACCGCACGGCGCGGGTGGCCCCGGACGCGCCGGGAATGACGCGGCGCAATGACAGGTAGAGGAATGACACGTCCCACGAGGGGGGCAAGAGAGGCACCATGTCCTGTCCACAGCCACGACCCACCGAGTTCCGCCTTCCGCTGCGGGCCGAGTCCTTCTCCATCGACGAGCACCGCAACGTGCACTGCCGCTTCTACGGCGGCTGCATCGACGTCGCGGTGAAGAAGGATTGGGATAGCTTCACCTGCGCCAAGTGCCCGCTGTTCCACGAGGACCAGGCCCCGGGCGCCAGCGCGTACGCCTTCAACCAGCCCGCGGATCCGGGCCGGCCCTAGCCGTCATTCGCGGACAGGCCCCGGCGGTGCGCGCTTCCATGGGACGAGGGAGCGCCCCACCGCCGGAGCCTCTGTTGACCAGCCCACGCGAAGCCGGGACTCCTGGAGGGAGTAGGCATGCGGGGCTCCTGACGCCAGCTTGGGCCCAACCTGCACGGGCGACTCCTCCGCCTGAAGGGAGAGGCCCCCATGCTGCGCCAGCTCCTGCTCTCCGACTTCCGTTCCGAGGGCCCCACCGCCGGACATGGCTGGCCGCTGGTGCAGCACACGTTTCCCACCGTGCAGCTCGCGCCCCTGGCCGCCGGGCGCGGGGGACGCGTGCTCCACCTGGACGCCTCCGAATGGAACGCGCCAGCCTTCGACCCCATCGCCTGGGACGCTCGCGTCTTCGAAGCGGCGGAGAGCACCGAATGGCTGTCCTTGCATCTGGACGGCGCGAGCTGTGAGGCGCTCGTCGTGGCCGCGCTGGAAATCCTCACCCGCTACCAATGTCTGGTGCGGCGCCGCAACGCGGCCTCGGCCACACCACTCTTCAGCCGGCTGCTGGCGCGGTACCGCTCGCTGCATGATTTGGAGCAGCCCCGGGTGCGCGCGGAGTTCCACCGCGCGGTGGATGCCTGGCAATGGACGCTCCGGCTGCGGCCAGATGTGGACCTTCCGCCGCAGGCCGCGGCCTTCTTCCATGAAGGGGAGCAACCCACGACGCCGGTTCGCGCCGACCGCGCGGTGCAGGTGTTGGAGGAAGTCGGCGCGGATGACGCCACCTGCCGGCGCGTGCGGGAGTTGCTGACGCGCGACGCGCGCACCGCCAACGCGCGGGACGTGTCCCTGCTGGACACCGCGGACGCGCTGTCGTTCTTCTGCCGGGAGGCCTCCGCCTGGTTCCGCGAGGCCCCGCCCGAGCACCGCCGCCGTCAGGTGGCCCGGATGCTCGCGCGGCTGCGGCCCGAACACCTGCGCTGGTTGGGACACATGCGCCTGGCGCCGGCCGTGCGCGGCCAGCTCGAGGTCCTGGTGGCCGCCCACTTCCCGGTGGACGGCATGGCCTGAGCTGGACGGCACGCGCGCGGCCGCCCACCCTACGCGTGAACGGTCCGGTCCGATGGGCAAGCAAAGGCGTTGTCGTTCATCGTGACGTCGCCCGTGATGCCAGCGGCCTGCTGTCGCTCGGTAATCTCGCGCAGGTTGCGCTCCTGCTTGTTCCCCATGGCTCCGCCCAGAATCACGCCCATGATGAGGACGGAGAAGATGACGACTCCCAGGATGGTGGCGCCAAGGATTTCCATGAGCTGACCCTCGCTTGCTGGGGCCGCGCGCCACGGAGGCGAGCACGGCCACGTTGCCTTCACCCTGAAAAGATGTGTCGTCCCGCCGTTCACGGCGCTGCTTCCCCGGACGTCCCAGGCAGGGACGTCCGCCCGCCCAGCAGACAGGCGGCTAACGCGGAAGCATGTCTGGCTTCTCGAAGCGAGGCAGACACAGCCAGAAGCGCGTGCCCTCTTCCGGCGTGGACGTCACCTGCACCAGGCCGCCGTGGGCCCGCACGATTTCGTGGGTGATGTAGAGCCCCAACCCCAGCCCGTTGCGCTGCGCGCTGCGCATGTCCTGCGCGCGCACGAAGGGGTCGAAGATGTGAGGCAGCCGCTCCTGGGGAATGGGCAACCCCCAGTTGTGCACCTCCATCCGGACGCCGCCCTCCACATCGCGCACGGACACGCTGACGGACGTGTCCTCGGGCGAATACTGCACGGCGTTGCCCACCAGGTTGGAGGCCGCCTGGGCGATGCGGTCCGCGTCCCATTCGCCCCAGCCATTTCCGGACAGGGCCAGCTCGAAGCGGCGCATGGGGTGCGCCACCTCCAGCTCCTCCACCACCTGCCGCAACACTTCGTGCAGGTTCACCCGGGCGCGCGTCAGCGGGTAGCCGCCGCCCAGCCGGGTGCGCGTGAAGTCCAGCAAGTCGTTGATCATCCGCGCCATCCGGTCCGCGGAGATGGAGATGCGGTTGACGGCCTTGCGCTGCGGCTCCGCCAGCCCGCCGTAGCGCAGCAGCAGGGCCGCGTTGCCGGAGATGGCCTGCAACGGGTTGCGCAGGTCATGCCCGAGGACGCCCAGGAACTGCTCGCGGAACACCGCCGTCTGCCGCGCCGCTTCCTCGCGCTTGAGCCCCTCCTCCACCCGCTTGCGCTCGATGGCGTAGCGCAGCGCCCGCACCAGCAGCGGCCCCGTCACCTGCCCCTTCACCAGGTAGTCCTGCGCGCCCTCGTGCACCGCCTGCACCGCGAGCTGCTCGTCGTCCGTGCCGGTGAGCACCACCAGCGGCACCGACGGCGCGGCGTTGAGCAGCAGGGGGATGTTGGCCAGCCCCTGCCCGTCCGGCAGCGACAAGTCCAACAGCACCGCGTCCACGCCCGCGCCGCCCAGCACGCGCACCGCGTCCGCCAGCCGCTCCACGTGGAGGACGTCGAAGCGCGCGGTGGCAATCTCCTTCAGCTCCTCCTGGAGCAGCCGCGCGTCGCCCGCGTTGTCCTCCACCAGCAACAGGCGCAGGGGGCGCCCATCCATGCTCCAGTCGCTCATGGCGCCTCGGGTCTGGGGGGCAGCCGGACGACGGACAACCAGAAGTCGTCAATGGAGCGCACGACGGAAATGAACTGCTCCAGGTCCACCGGCTTGGCGATGTAGCAGTTCGCGTGCAGGTCGTAGGTGCGCAGGATGTCCTCTTCCGCCTTCGACGTGGTGAGCACCACCACTGGGATGCGGCGCAAGGCCGGGTCGACCTTGATTTCCGCCAGCACCTCGCGCCCATCCTTCCGGGGCAGGTTGAGGTCCAGCAGGATGAGGTCGGGCTGGGCGGCGTCCGCATACGCGCCCTGGCGTCGCAGGAAGGCCAGCGCCTCCACGCCGTCGCGCGCCACCGACAGGCGGTTGCGCACCTTCCCCTCCTTGAGGGCCTCAATGGTCAACCGCACGTCGCCGGGGTTGTCCTCCACCAGGAGGATTTCAATCGGGCTGCCAGTCACGTCGGGACGCATGTCTCAAGACTCCGGATGGGACGGTGCGGCGGGCAGCGTGAACCAGAAGGCCGTGCCTTCACCTGGCTGGGACTCCACGCCGATGCGGCCACCATGGCGCTCGACGATTTTCTTGCAGATGGCCAGGCCAATCCCCGTGCCCGGGTACTCCGCCTTGCCGTGGAGCCGCTGGAAGATGACGAAGATGCGCTCGAAGTACTCGGGGGCGATGCCAATGCCCCAGTCGCGCACGGTGAAGCGGACCTCTTCTCCCCGCGGCTCGGCGCGCACTCGCACCCGGGGCGGCGCGGCGCCGTGGAACTTGAGCGCGTTGCCCACCAGGTTCTGGAACAGCTGCGTGAGCTGCGTCTCGTCCGCGAGCACCGCCGGCAGCGGGCCGTGCTCCACCGAAGCATGTGTCTCCTGGATGGCCGCCTGCAGGTTCGCGGTCGCCCGCTCCAGCGCCCGTCCCGCGTCGCATGGGCGGATGCCCCGGCCCTGCGTGCCCACCCGCGAATAGGTCAGCAGGTCCTGGATGAGCCGCTGCATGCGGTTCACGCCATCCACCGCGTAGTGGATGAACTCGTCCGCGTCCGCGTCCAGCTTGCCCTTGTAGCGCCGGCCCAGCAGTTGGGTGTAGCTGGCCACCATGCGCAGCGGCTCCTGCAAGTCGTGCGAGGCCACGTAGGCGAACTGCTGGAGCTCTTCGTTGGAGCGCGCCAGCTCCTGGGCGCGCTGCTGCGACCCCTCCTCGGCGCGGCGGCGCTCCACGCCCTGGGCGATGGCATCCGACACCGCCGCCAGCGCGGCCGCCGCGTCCTCGCCCAGCGGCTCCCTGCAATAGACGCCGAGCACCCCCACCAGTTGCCCACGCACCATCAGCGGCATGCCCGAGAACGCGCGCACGCCCGCCTCCTCCAACCAGGCGCGGTCCAGGACGCGCGTGTCGTGGGTCAGGTCGTCCACGCGGAGCTGGGTGCGCAGGCGGGCCACCTCGCTCACCATGCTGGGGCCGTCCACCCGGACCCGCATCCACTTGTCGCGCGGCGGCGCGGTGGGGCCCGCGTTTCCCGCCAGCTCCAAGGTGTGGCTGTCGCGCGAGTACAGCCACAGCCGCGCCGTCTGCGCCTCCAGGTGCGTCACCAGGGCGTCAGCGCAGTCCTGGAGAATCTCCGGCAAGGCGTCCTCGCGAGCCAGGGCGAGGCTCACCTCCGCGCGCAGCGCTTCCAGCCTGCGTGCGGCCGCCTCACGTTCCAGACGGCGGGCGGCGTCCTCCACCTGGCGCTGGGCGGAGATGTCCGTGGTGGTGCCCACCCATTCGCGCACGCCGCCGTCCGGATTGAGCACCGGCACCGCGCGCACGCGCACGGGGGTGTAGTGCCCGTCCGGACGGGACAGGCGGTACTCCGTGTCATAGGGGCGGCGCTGCTCCACCGCGGCGAACCAGCTCCGCGCCGCCCTGTCCCGGTCCTCCGGGTGCACGGCCGAAAGCCACTCGAGTCCCCGCCACTGCGCATACGTCCGTCCGGTGAAGGCGCGCCAGGAAGGGCTGTCCTCCTCGATGTCGCCGTCGGGGCGCGTCACCCAGACGGCCTGGGTGGAGGCGGTGACCAGCGAGCGGAAGCGCAGCTCCATCCGCCGCGCGTCCTTGATGAGCCGGGCGTTGTCCAGCGCCACCGCAGCGCGCTCGGCCAACTGCGTGGCGAGCAGGAGGTCCGCCTGGGCGAAGCGCCGGCCTGACTCCGCGTGCACCAGCGACAGCGCGCCAATGGTGCGGCCTCGCGCGGTCAGCGGCACCATCATGGCGGAGCGCAGCCCCAGCTGCCGCAAGATGCGCAGGTGCTCCGCGTCACGGGCCCCGGCCACCAGCAGCGCGTCCGGGACATCATTGAGCACCATCGGCGTCCCCGTGCGGATGACGGACAACACGCCGGAGGGGTCTTCATGGCGCGGCGGGTAGCGCACGCGCAGCTCCTCCGCGTAGCGCACCTTCTCCGGGTCCACGTGGGCCACGCTCACCTGGCGCGTGGAGCCATCCTCGTAGGCGATTTCGATGGCGCACCAATCCGCCAGCGACGGCACCACCAGCCGCGTCAGCGCCGCGAGCGTGGCCTCGTAATCCAGCGAGGACGACGACAGCAGCGCGCCCGCCTCGGCCAGCACGCGCAGGGACTCCGCGGCGCGCTTCTGCTCCTCGATGTCCGTGCAGGTGCCGAACCACTTGACGATGCGTCCGCTGTCGTCGCGCACCGGGTGCGCCCGTCCCAGGTGCCAGCGCCACACGCCGTCATGCCGGCGGCAGCGGTACTCCACCTCATAGGGTTCACCGGTGCGCAGGGAATCCGCCCAGCGCCGGCCCGCCACCTCCAGGTCATCGGGGTGGAACGCCAACCGCCAGCCCGCCCCCAGTGACTGCTCGGGGGTGAGCCCCGTGTAGGCGTACCAACGGGCGTTGTAGTACTCGGGGTGGCCGTCCGCGCGGGTGACCCAGATGAGCTGGGGGATGCTCTCGAAGAGCAACTGCAAGGCGTCTACGCCAGGAAGCGCCGGCACCGGGCGCTGGGATTCCGGGGCCGCAGCCGGAGGACTACGGAGGGGGTGCGTCATGGAAGGCACCCGACCTTAACAGCCCGCACGGGCCCCACCCTCCTGGCGGGAGACGGCTTTTCAACAGCCGACAGTCCCCGGGCGGGGTGAGTCCCACGCCGGGCGGCCAGGGAGGCGGGCACCTCAGCGGCCCGTGTCAATGCCCCACGGTCGTAGATGCCTGTCATGACACGGACAAATCAGACAGACCCATCGCCCGCCATGGCAAACAGCTCCAGAATCCTCCCATACAAAGACATCAAACGAGGGAGCCATGGCACACAGCCGCCAAAGCCTGTCACCTCGACGCGATAAGAGACGATGGAGGACGTTGGCATCGGCGTCCGCCCGCTGTACGCGGAGCGGCTGGGAATCAGCAGGCGGGCAGGCGGGCCCTCTTTGTCTTTGCCGCACTGCCACCCTCCGGCCAGGGAACGAGCAACTCCCACATGGCGGGTTCGGGGGAGGGACACCACCTTCCGCAAGCGGATATCGCCTGAGAGGGATAGGCCGCGTGAGGAGCGTGACACCCCCATGTGGAGCCCATCTCCCCGTCGAGTTCGTCCCGCGCCGTGGCGCGTGCGGGGGGGCACGCGTGCATCCGCGCGGCCCCTGGCGGCCCCGCCGGCGACGTCCCGTCCCCTGGACACACATGCACCGCTGCGCCCCTATCGGGGACGGCCGCATGGCGTGTCCTCCATGGCCTGTGGGCTGTCGCTCACCGCATTGGGCGGCGCCGGCATCCAGGTGCTGGGCCCTTCCTGTCTGGAGCGGCTGCGTCGGCGGAAGCGGGGGCACCATCGCTGGTGGCACCGCTCCCAGGAGCCGCTGATGGAGTCCATGGAGACGGCCCTGACCATGGCGCTGCTCGGCGTGTCCGTCCTGCCGCTGGTGGGTGACGACAGTCCACCGGACGAGTGGACCGCCCGGCCCGACGCGGTGCGCGACCTCCGGGACGACGCTCCGGACGACGACCTCGATTTCGAGTCTGCCTTCGCGTCCTACTGACGCGCCTGTTAACACCGGGGCATGACGACCGCGCCCCGCCCCAATCCGCTGCTGTCGGACCGCGACGTGGACTTCCAGCTCTACGAGGTGCTGGATGCCACGTCGCTGTGTGCCCTGCCCACGTTCGCGGAGCACTCCCGCGACACCTTCACCCTGCTGCTGGACAGCACGCGTCGCTTCGCGCGCGAGGTGCTCTACCCCACCTACCGCGACATGGACGCCCAGCCCCCGTCCTTCCGCGACGGGCGCGTCCACGTCCACCCGCTGATGCGCGAGCTGTACCCGCGTCTGGTGGAGCTGGGCCTGCTCACCGCCACACGCCCACCCGACGTCGGCGGCCAGCAGCTGCCGCTCACCGTGCACGCGGTGTCCACCGCCTATCTCATGGCGGCCAACCTGAGCGTCTACGCCTGGCTGGGCCTGACGCTGGGCGCGGCGCACCTGCTGGAGGTGTTCGGCACGCCGGAGGTGAAGGCGACGTTCATGGAACCGATGTACCGGGGCGAATGGACGGGCACCATGGCCCTCACCGAGCCGCAGGCGGGCAGCAGCCTCGCGGACGTGCGGACCCGCGCGACGCCCGCGCCGGACGGCAGCTGGCGCATCCAGGGTTCGAAAATCTTCATCAGCGGCGCGGACCAGGACTTCAGCGAGAACGTGGTGCACCTGACGCTGGCGCGCATCGAAGGCGCGGAGGGCGGCACGCGGGGCATCTCCCTCTTCGCGGTGCCCTCGCGGCGGCCGGAGGGCGGAACGCTGGTGGACAACGACGTTCGCGTGGCGGGCGTCATCCACAAGATTGGCTGGAAGGGCATCCCCAGCCTGGCCCTCAACTATGGCGAGTCGGGCGACTGCCACGGCTGGCTGGTGGGGCCTCCCGGCCGGGGTCTGGCGTGCATGTTCCAGATGATGAACGAGGCGCGCATCATGGTGGGCATGAACGGGGTGGCCACCGCGACGGTGGCGTACCACGAGGCCGTGGCCTACGCGCGTGAGCGCCCCCAGGGCCGGCCCGCTGGCGTGCGCGACGCCACGCGGCCTCAGACGCCCATCATCGAACACGCGGATGTGCGGCGGATGCTGCTGCGGCAGAAGGCCATCGTCGAAGGGGGCCTGTCGTTGCTGCTCGCCGCGTCGTACCAGGCGGACCTCGCGGGACATGGCCAGGACGAAGCCACGCGCCAGCGCGCGGGCCTGCTGGTGGACCTGCTGACGCCCGTGGCCAAGTCGTTCCCCGCCGAGCGCGGCTTCGAGGCCAATGCGCTCGCGGTGCAGGTGCATGGCGGCTACGGCTACTCCAGCGAGTACCTGCCCGAGGCCTGGTTGAGAGACCAGAAGCTCAACAGCATCCACGAGGGCACCACCGGCATCCAGGGCCTGGATTTGCTGGGGCGCAAGGTGGTGGCCGGAGGCGGCGCGGCGCTCCAGTCCTTCGCGGAGGAAGTGGGCACCACGGTGGCGCGAGCACGCGCGGCGGGCGTGACGCCGGAGTGGGGCGAAGCGCTCGAACAGGCCCTTGCGGAGACCACCACCGTGGTGACGGAGCTGGGCGCGCGGGGCATGTCCGGCGAGGTGGAGTTGATGCTGCGGCACAGCGCGGACTTCCTGGAGCTGTTCAGCGTGCTCGCGGTGGCCTGGCGCTGGCTGGCCCAGGCCGCGGCGGCGAAGGAGGCGCTGGGGCGCGGCGCCCCGGACGCCGACTTCTACGAGGGCAAGCTGGCCGCGGCGCAGTACTGGTTCGCGGTGGAGCTGCCCCGAGCGCCACTGCTCGCCCGGCTGTGCCGGACAGGAGAGGACTCCTACGCGCGCATGCGCCCGGAATGGTTCTGAGACGACGCCTCCGACGATTCTCCTGCATGAATCGTTGGAGCTCGTAAGATGTAAAGCGTGACTGTTTCTTTCCACCTGTGCCAGCCCGGTGGAGGCGCGTCGTGCGGAGCCTGCTGCGGCCTCTACAACTTCCGGGACCATTCCCGCCTGGCCGTGGCGGAGCAGCTCTCCATGCAGACGGAGCGCCTGCGCCGCGTGCCCTGGGAAGCCTCTGCGTGGCAGGAAGCCGCCCGTGAGCTGCTGGCGGCCCGGCGCGCCGAGCCCATGTTCTCCGCCGTGCGGGTATGTCCGCTGCTGGGCTTCCTGGACAACGAGCGCAAGCAGGTAGGCTGCCTGGCCCACCCCCTGGTGACGGGCGGGACGGACCTGCGGGACTGCGGCGTGTACCGCTCGTCCGTCTGTGAGACGTTCACCTGTCCCTCGTTCGGTTGGCTGACGGACGCCCAGGCGAGGCTGGTGCAGGTGGCCTGCGCGGACTGGTACCTCTACGGGCTGGTCATCACCGACGTGGAGTTCGTCCGCGGCTGCCTGCGCCTGTTGGAGTGGGAGCTGGCCGGGCCCGCGCGTCCGGAAGTGCTGATGGAGCAGCCGGAGGCGCTCGCCGCGATACGGCGGATGTTCGCCCTGAAGGAGACGGCGCCGCGACGGGGCACGAACGCCACGGTGTTCGGCCGCTTCAACCGGGACGCCGATGGCGAGCCCGTGCCGCGCACCGTGGACTACGTGAAGCTGGGCGTGCGCGCGTCGCCGGAAGACGACGTGGTGCTGTGCCTGGGCTATGCGCCGAAGGACGCCACGGAGCTGATGGGCGCGCGCGAACTGGTGCGCTCACACGTGAAGGCCGTGGCCCGCGCGCTGGCGGCGTGACGAGTGTCCAATCGTCATCGCGGATTTCCAACGCACGGCTCCCACTGAGGGGCCGGCGCACACAGCTTGCATTGGAAGCCGCGAAACGGAACGCGTGGGAACTCGAGGGGCACAGGATGGGAAGAGGATGGGCGTGGGTGGGAATGCTGGGACTCTTCGCGTTGACGACGGGCTGCCGTGAGCGGGAGCCTCGGGCGGCGGCGGTCGCGCCCAGCGGCGTGGAAGCGGACATGACGGCCAGGGCCATTGAACGCGAGCCCGTGATGGCGGTGAAGGGCTCGACAGAGCCCGCGGCGCTCCAGCCCGCGATGGCGGTACAGGAACAAGCGCCCCGGATGAACACCCCGGCGCGAGCGCCCACGGCCCTGAGCGACACGTCCGTGGCTCCACTGGAGGGCGCACCCGTGCGCGCTCCGGCTCCAGTGGCGGAGTCCTCCGCGCCGCGGACGCAGCCGCAGGCGACCGCGAGCCGGGTGATGATTGGCTCCGAGGCGGTCCAGGCCCGGGAGGATGAGGATTGGTACCTGGGCGCGGCGCGCGCGGCGCAAGACGCGACGGTGGAGACGGGCCAGGGCGGCTCGGGCAATGCGCCCCTGGAGGACGTCATCATCGCCTCCAGCTCCGTGAACGGGCGCGTCACGCGGGTGAAGCAGAACACCCTCATCGTGAAGGACCGGGAGGGTGGCGTCTACGAGTTGGAGCTGGACCCGCGCAGCCGTGGCCTGCGGCAGGGGCGGAAGGTGCCGCTGCGTCAGCTGCGGGAAGGCACGCCTGTGCGTGCGCAGTTCGTCCTCATGGGTGGCCGCACCGTCGCGCGCGACGTGCAGATCCGCCGCTGAGACCAGCCGCGCCGTGGTAGGGCCTGCCAACAGGGAGGCCCTGCCCGGCGTCATCACCGCCTGAAGCCCGTTCGCTCGTCCGCGCACCGGGCAAGCGCAAGAGCCCATGGCTTTCGCCAGCGCCGCGCGCCTCCTGAGATATCGGGGCCCAAGCCTCGGAGGCGAGCGCATGCAGGAGCCCATTCCACCGCGGTCCCACACGTCCGGCTGGCGCCGTGCGTGGCGCGGCCTATGGGTGACACTCACTGCGAAGCCCACCTGGACGCAGGCGCCCCGCCGCGACTCGGGCCCCGGTGCCCACGAAACAACCGATGCGCGACCGCACCCGGCGGGGTCCCCGCCCCGTGGCCGCGCCTGGCTGGGCATGCTGGTGGCACTGGGCTCGATGACCGCATGCGCGCCGCGCGGAGCAGGCTCGGCCCAGCCGTCCATTCCACCACCGCCCCGGCTCTCCGCGTCACAGGTCGCGAAGCTGATGCCGCCGCAGCTCCAGGACCGCGAGGGTTGGGCGCGCGACGTGCTGGCCGCGCTGGAGGTGGAGGAGCTTGCTCCGTCACCGCCCGCGGTGTGCTCGGTGCTGGCCGTCATCGAACAGGAGTCCGGCTACAAGGTCGACCCGGCTGTCGCGGGGCTTCCAAAGATGGTCCGCGCGCGCCTGGAGGAGCACGCGAACAAGCTGGGCCCCCTGGGCCGCAAGGTCCTGGCGTCGGTGCTGGAAGGCCGGGCGAAGGGCAGCAAGAAGACGTTCGACGAACGGCTGCGCGCGCTGCGCACCGAGCGCGACCTGGACCGACTCTTCCGCGACATGCTCGCGTACTACGAGAACGAATTCCCGAGCACCTTCAAGGTCGTGGACTTCGCCAGCGGCGTCTTCGCTTCGGGGAACCTGCACGAGTTCAACCCCGTCACGACCGCCGGCTCCATGCAGGTGAGCGTGCGCTACGCGATGCAGAAGGCGGGCGAGGACGCGGACCCTGCCGAGGTGCGCGAGTCGATGTACACCCGCGCCGGCGGCGTGCGCTACGGCACCGCGCGGCTGCTGGGTTACGAGGCCGCATACCCCGAGCCCCTCTTCCGCTTCGCGGACTACAACGCGGGCGTCTATGCCTCCCGCAACGCCGCGCTCCAGTCACAGGTGAGCCGTCTCACCGGCCACCCCCTGGCGCCCGACGGAGACCTCCAGCTCTACGACAAGCAGGGGCAGCCGCGCAGCGAGGACAGCAAGTCGCTGCTGGCGCTGCTCGCCTTCCGTCAGCGCTTCGCCCCGGAGGAGCTCAGCGAGCGACAGGTGCGCCGCGACGTGCGCAAGGAGAAGGAGCCGGACTTCGAGTCCACCGACACGTTCCGCGCGGTGAAACGTGTCTACCAGCGGGAAACGGGCGAATCGCCGTCCTACGCCCAGCTTCCCCGGGTGACGCTCCAGAGCCCGAAGCTGAAGCGCGAGCTGACCACCGCGTGGTTCGCGCGCTCGGTGGACCAGCGCTTCCAGAAGTGCATGACCCGCTACCGCGCGCTGACGGCGAAGTAGCGGGCCCCGGGTTCAGCGACCACGCCTCACGGCGTGGTGAAGAACGAGCTGAGAGTGTCCGCGCGCGCCTGGGGCAACCGGTCCACGGTGCTGAACGGGAAGCGCTCCATCTCGTAGTACGGAGCCTCCACGGCCGAGACACGCAGGTAGTAGATGCCCTCTGGCGCCAGCGTCCCGGGCGGCAGCCGCACCTGGGTGAGCGAGCCGGGCACGGTCACACTGCCATGCAGCACGCTGGTGCGGATATCCTCCCGGAACCGGTAGATGGCAATCCGGTAGGCGGCGGGTGAACCCACCACGGGAGGCAGCCACGCGATGACGGGACTCGCGGAGCCCACCTCACGGGAATCACTGGCGGGCAGACCGTCAATGGTCAGCTCACGCGGCGGAGACACGCGCGGCAGGATGGGCCCTGCGACGAGGCTATCCAGTCGCTCGTAGGTATACATGTTGCCGGACAGGTAGGCCCAGAGCCCGGAGCCCCCCGGCACCTCTGCCTGGACGCGGAATGAGTACTGCGCTCCGCCCACCATCTCCCACGAGGATGGGAACGGGTTGCCGTACGACAAGCGCCGGGTGAAGTTGAACGAAGTGCCCCGCGGAAACATCAGGGACAGCGCCTCCCCCGAGTACCCCACCCAGCCGTCGCTCAGGCCGTGGGCCGCGGGCATGACGAAGAAGGAGGGGTAGTTGGCCGTGGCGAGCGGGTGCACCGCGTGCGCGTACCGGGTGAAGTCCGGCAGGCGCCACTCGATGGGGAACTCCGTCATCGGAACGGAGCGCATGACGCCCGTCAGCGGCATGGGGGTGACGCCATCCGGGACGAAGTCGAACGCCCCCATCTCCACGCTGCGCACCAGGGCCGAATATGCCAGCGGGGTCCCGTCCGGCAGCGTCCCCGCGTCGAGCTGGCCGTGCTGGCTCACGTACAGACGGTCTCCCCGGCCAGCCTCGAAGACAGGCAGCGAATAGCCGCTGCTCACCAACACCTCCGCGTTGTTGCTGAGCAGGTGCGTCTGTCCTTCAAGCACCTCGTCGAAGACGTTCACGCCCCCGTAGAGGTCCACCTGTGCGGACGCGACCTGCAGGCTCGAGCCCGGCTGCGTCACGCCGCCGTAGGGCACCCATGGCGCCAGGTTGACGAGGTTCACCTGGACGGGCGACCAGAACAAATCACTGTAGACCGTATCCGGACGGCCCAGCCGGTTGTTGCCAATGTCGACGGCGCGCGCGGACGTGACGACGAAGCTGTTGCCCGTTCGCAGGTAGTACGCACCGGACGGGATGCCCGTGAAACGCCAGCCTTCCGGAGACGCCGAGCCCGACACGACGCTGAACGTGTTCCCAGAGGGAACGTAGATTTCAGGAGGATTCGCGGAGAGGTCTTCCTGGCGCTCCGCGACCCCCACCGCCGTGTGGAAGCGCGTGGTCTGTGTCACCAACACCACGTCGTCGGAATCACCGGGCTCACTGACGTCGGACCGCGGCTCGTCCGTGCCCGTTCCCTCGCCCGAGGGACGGTCCGTACTCACGGGCGACTGTCCGTCGCCGAAGTCCGAAGCGGAACCCGGTTCGCCACCCGCACAGCCAAGCCAGGCAGCACAGGTGGGCACCAGCAGCAGCGACCAGTGACGCAAACGCATATGACCCCCATGGAGGATGAAGCGCCGAGCACCCTACCGAGGGCCTCTGACATCTCCTGCGGGGCGGCCAGACGGGCTGCGTTCGGGACAGAGGATTCCGCCCCGAAGGCACCGCCGGCCCGACAACCTCCAGGTCCGGCGGTGCGCGGCGAGTCTCAGCGCTTCGCGGGCGGCGCGAAGTGCTTGTCGGAAATCTTCATCTCCGTGACGGTGCCATACTTGCGAGCCGCCTCCCGGATGTCCGACGCCTTGCCGATGAGGACGAAGGTGAGGTCCTCCGGCGCGGGGAGCTTGCGCTGGATGATGCCGTGCACGCCCTCGCGGGTCGTCGCGGAGACGGCGCTGGCGAAACCATCCACGTCGCTGGCATCCAGGCCGTAGAAGGCCAGCTCCGACAGCTTGCCGGCCACATGCGTCCCGGTCTCCAGCGTGGGCGGGAACTGCCCCAGCACGTACGACTTCGCGGAGGCGAGCATGGCGTCATCCATGCCGGACTTCCGATAGCCCGCGAGCGTCTCCAGCGCCAGGTCGATGGCGCGGCCGGTGGACTCCGTCTTCGTGTACGAGGCGATGATGACGGGCCCCGGACGCGTATGACGGATGAACACGGAGTTGGCGCCGTAGCTGAGGCCGGACTTCACGCGCAGCTCCGTGTTGAGCAGCGAGGTGAAGCGTCCACCGAACACCGTCTCCGCGACCCGCACCGAGGCCCGGTCCGGGTCATCGCGGGAGATACCGGTGTTGCCAATCCAGAAGTACGTCTGGGTGGCGTCCGGCTTGTCCACCAGCAGCACGCGCCGGCCCTTGGAGGCGGCGGTGGCGGGAACGGTGGGCGCGGGCGTGGCGGCGCGCGCCCAGCCGCCGAGCGAGGACTCCAGCTTCTTCGCGAGCGCCTTCGCGTCGAAGTCACCCACCACGGACAGGATGAGCCGGTCCGCGCCCAGGTGGTTCTTAGCGTACGCGAGCACGTCCTCGCGGGACAGGCCGGGCAGGGACGCCTCGCTGCCGTTGACGGGCGTGCCATACGGGTGTCCGGCGAAGTGGAAGGCCTGGAAGTACGCGCCAATCAGCATGCGCGGGTCGCCATCCTTCGCGGCGGCGATTTCGGAGGCCTTGCGCGCGCGGACCTTCTCCAGCTCCTTCGCGTCGAAGCGCGGGCGCGTGAGCATGTCGGTGAGCAGCTCCACCATCAGCCCGGTGTCGCGCGACATGAACTGGCCGCTGATGACCAGGGCCTCCAGGTTGGCGGCCACCTGAAGCTCGCCACCCACGCCGTCCACGGCCTCGGCGAACTGACGCGCGTCACGGCCGCCGGCCCCCTTCTGCAACAGCTCGCCGGTGAGCGCGGCCAGGCCTTCCTTGCCAGCGGGGTCGCCCAGGGCGCCGCCGCGCACCCACGCGCTGAACGAGACGAGCGGCAGCTCCTTGCGCTCCACGAGCTGGAGCTTCGCGCCGTTCTTCAGCGTGACGGTGGTGGCCTTGGGGAGCGTCACGCCCTGCTGCGCCGGAGCCGCCGCGGCGGCCTTTGGAGCAGCGGCGGAGCCCTGGGCCGCGGCGGGGACGGAGGACAGCAGCAGCGTGGTGAACGCGGCCTTCCAGGAGAGGGGGGCGCTCATCGCGAGGCCTCCTTGCGGGAGTCGGGGGTGGCTGCCTGCGCGTCGGCGGGCACGAGCCAGCCAACGGTGCGGCGCTGCGAGTTGAAGATGCGCGCGGCGACCTTGCGGACGTCGTCACGCGTCACGCGCTCATAGCGGCCGGGCGCTTCGAAGAGCTGGCGGTAGTCACCGCGGAACGTCTCCGCGGCGCCCAACGCGCGGCCTCGGCCGTTGTTGGTCTCCAGGCTGCGCCAGAACTGGGACAGGGTGATGTTGCGCGCCTTCTTGAGCTCGGCGTCGCTGACGCCGTCCTTGACGATGCGGGCCAGCTCCTCGGTGAGCAGGCCTTCCACCTTGGCGACGTCAGCACCGGGCGGCAAGTCCGCGTAGACCCAGACGAGCGATGGGTCGAAGCCCGGGCTGAAGTGGGTGTTGACGCGGAGGGCGGCGCGCTCCTCCTCGACGAGGCGGCGGTGCAGCCGCGAGGAGTCGCCGTTGGTGAGGATGCTCAGGAGCAGCGTGAGCGCTTCCACGTCCGCGTCCTTGCCGGAGATGCCGTGGTAGGCCAGTTGGATGAGCGGGGCCTGGGCCTGCTTCTTCACGACGATGCGGCGCTCTCCCTGCTGCTCGGGCTCCTTGGTGCGGACGGGCTCCGGCGCGGGCTGGGAGGGGATGGGCTCCAGGTACTTCTCCGCGAGCGCGAAGATTTCCGCGGGCGTCACGGCGCCGGTGAAGATGAGCGTGGCGTTGTTGGGCGCGTAGTACGTCTTGTAGTAGCGCTGGAGGTCCTCGATGCGCCACGACTCGATGTCGGACGGCCACCCGATGACGGGGAACTGGTACGGGTGCGCCACGAAGGCGGTGGCCTGCACCTGCTCCATCAGGGCGCCCATGTTGTCGTTGTCGATGGCGGAGCGGCGCTCCGAGTACACGACGCCGCGCTCGGACTCGGTGACCTTGGGGTCGATGGCCAGGTGCTGGAGCCGGTCGGCCTCGAGGTCGAAGATGACGTCGAGCGCGGAGCGCGGGAACCAGTCCATGTAGACGGTGACGTCCTCGGAGGTGAAGGCGTTGTTGGCGCCGCCGTTGGCCTCCATGACGCGGTCGAACTCACCGGGGCCATACTTCTTCGCGCCGTTGAACATCATGTGCTCGAAGAAGTGGGACAGGCCGGTGATACCGGGGTACTCGTTCCGGCTGCCAACGCGGAACCAGTTGTAGAGGACGACATTGGGAATGTCGTGGTCGGGCCAGACGATGACCTTGAGCCCGTTCTTGAGGGTGCGGGACTCGATGCCGGCGCCGAGCCTGGGCGCGGCGGACACAGCGGACTTCGCCACCGGCTTGCCGCCCTGCGTCTGCGCACAGGCCACGGGGCCGGCGAGCAGGGCCAGACACGAGGTCCAGAGTAACGACTGACGGAACATCCGTGCTCCTGTCGGAAGAGCGCCCGGAAACGGGCAGCGGCGCACGATATTCCAGTTGCCACCCTCCTGGGTTGACCAGGAGGGGTGGATGACGCGGCGGCTCAGGCGCCGAGCACTTCGCGGAGCACTTCCTGGAAGTAGTTGATACTGCCCGTGTGCGTCTGGAAGTGCCTGGCGGACTGGTGGAGGCGCTGGATGACGGCCTCGAACTCCGCCTGGCTGACGTCGCGCAGGGACATGTAGAGGCGGACGGCGCCCTGGAGGTGCGAGAAGAGCGGGTTGCGGTCGGTGCCGTCGGGGCGGCGCAGGAGGTGGCGGTAGAGCCGCTCGAATTCCTGGTCCGTCTCGGTGTTGCGCACGGCGCGGCAGTAGCCGGCGGCGGTGGCCTCGATGAGGAGGAAGAAGGGCTGGTACTCCGGCGGCGGCGCCTTGGCGAAGCTGGGGGGCTTCACGTCGCCCACGAAGAGCTGGGAGATGGGCTTGAGCGTCACATGGGCCAGCTGCTCGCCCGCGCGAATCTGGACGCGCTCCCCCACCGGACGCACGTGCTTGCCGTCCGCGTCCCACTCCACCGCCACGTACAGGCGCTCGGGCTGGTCCACCTTCACGCCCGCCTTCTCGAGCTCCGCCACTGCGTTCGCGTCCATCGTGATTCGTTCCTCCGGCTCCCTCTCTACCCTGCTCCGGGCAGCCCGTGCACCCGGCATCGTGGGGCAACGTCGCGAAGGAGGAGAAACGAGGGCGCCTTTCTCGCGCCCTGGAATTACTGGTATGCCAAGGAACTCCAAGAGCATCTGCGGCCACGGGTCTCCAGCCGCTGTGCGTTACCCCTGATTCCCTGCCCACCCATGTTCGAGAACTTCTTTCGCTCACGCGATGCCGATGCGCTTGAGGTCTTGGGAAAAGTCGACACGGTCCGCCGACTTCACGGCCTCATCGATGAAGCCCAAGAGCACGTCACGCTGATCAGTCCCTACGTCAGCATCGAGAAACTGCGAGACATTGAGCGCAAGATTCGTCAAGCCCTCGAACGGGAGGTGGCCGTGACCCTGGTCATCCGCGAGGGTGACGAGAGCACACGGGGCCCCTCACAGCAAGGCGTGGAACTCCTAGTCAGCCTCATGCAAGCGGGCATGCGCCTGTTCGTCGTCAGGGACCTGCACGCCAAGCTCTACTGCTCCGAACGCCACGCACTCATCACGTCGCTCAACCTCATTGAGTCTTCCTTCAACAACAGCATTGAAGTCGGCATCTGCATCTCAGCCGGTCGCGCCGAGTACGTGAGAATCAGCGAGTTCATCGAGAGCGAAATCACCCCACACCGAAAGGAAGTCCCCTTCAAGCCGGCCACCGAGCCGCGACGCAGGAGCGCCACGCCCGTCCCCCGGCACGCCACGCAGGGATTCTGCATCCGCTGCCGCGACGCAATCGGCTTCAACCCGGAGAGGCCCTACTGCGACAGCGACTTCAACGTCTGGCGCCGATACAGCGACCCCACCTACGAAGACAACCATTGCCACCATTGCGGCATGGACTTCGCCGCCAGCAAGAACAAGCCCCTGTGCCGTAAGTGCTACGGAATGCTCAGGTAGCTTCAGCGCCCCGTGACGATGACCTCCCCGTTCCTGTCGGTCCCTGAATCGCAGTGGGTCACGGCCAACACGTTCGCTTTCGCCATCCGGGATGGCTTCCCGGTGAGCCCGGGACACACGCTGGTGATTCCCCGGCGGCAGGTCGCGACCTGGTTCGATGCCACGACCGAGGAACAGCGCGCCATCTTCGAGCTGGTGGACGAGGTGAAACGCGAGCTGGATGGCGAGCTGCATCCAGACGGGTACAACATCGGCATCAACGTGGGCGCGGCGGCCGGCCAGACGGTGCTCCACCTGCATGTGCACGTCATCCCTCGCTTCCAGGGCGACATGGACGACCCTCGCGGCGGAGTCCGGCACGTCATTCCAGGCAAGGGCAACTACCTCGCCGGGCGAAACAAGCCCCTGGCCACGGGAGGCGTCGACGACCCGTTCCTGCACCACCTGGAGCCGCTGTTCGCGGATGCGGTGGAGATTTCGGTCCTGGCGGCCTTCGTGCAAGACAGCGGACTGGAGCTGCTGCGCGAGTCCGTGGAAGCCGCGCTCACCCGGGGGGCGACGGTTCGCATCCTCACAGGTGACTATCTGGCCATCACCCAGGCGGATGCACTTCGACGGCTGCTCGACTGGATGGAAGAGGACGCCGCGCTCCAGGCGGAGCCAGGCCGTGGCCGTTTTGAAGCGCGCGTCGTGGAGGTGGAGAAGCTCCAACTCACGTCATTCCACCCGAAGTCCTGGCGCTTCCTTGGCACCGGGCTCGCTGTGGCCTACGTCGGCTCGAGCAACATCTCGCGCGCCGCCCTGAAGACGGGCGTCGAATGGAACCTGCGCGTCGAGCGGGACCGGGACCCGCAGGCCTGGAACGAGGTGGTGGATGCATTCGAGGGCTGGTGGGGCCGGGCCTCCCCCTTGGACGCGAACTGGGTCGAGCAATACGCTCGCCGCGCACCGACGGCCCGACTCCATCTCCCAGCAGGTGAGACGGAGCCAGACGCCCCCTTGCCCCGTCGCGAGCCACACAGCCTCCAGCGTCAGGCGCTCGATGCGCTCGCGCGTGGCCGGCGCGAGGGACGGCAACGCGCACTGGTCGTCCTCGCGACGGGCCTGGGGAAGACCCTGCTCGCGGCGCTCGACGTGGAACAGTTCAGCCAGGAGCGGGGGCGAGCGAGCCGCGTGCTGTTCCTCGCGCACCGGGAAGAGCTCCTCGTCCAGGCAGCGGAGACGTTCCGTCGCCAGCAGCACCACCTCCGCTTCGGCTGGTACGTGGGTCAACGCGCGCAGCTCGCGGGCGACGTGGTCTTCGCGTCGGTGCAGAAGCTCTCGCGGCCAGAAGACCTTCAGGCGCTCCGCCTCGCGGCCGCGTTCGACTACGTCATCGTGGACGAAGTCCACCACGCCACGGCGGCAAGCTACCGGTCCATCCTCGCCTGCGTGGAGCCCGCGTTCATGCTCGGGCTCACGGCGACACCGGAGCGCGCTGACGAGGGCGATGTGCTCGGCCTCTTCGATGACCACCTCGCCTGGCGCTCGGACCTTGGAGAAGGCATCCAGGAGGGACTGCTCGCACCGTTCGAATACTTCGGACTCAAGGACACGGTGCCTTACGAGAACATCCCCTGGAAGAGCCGCCGCTTCGACGTGGCGCTGTTGACCCAGGCGGTTGAGACCGAAGCACGCATGCAGACACTGTGGCGTGCGTGGCAGAAGCATCCCGCCTGCCGCACGCTCGTGTTCTGCTGCTCCATCTCCCATGCCCACTTCGTCCGGCAATGGCTGGGAGGCCAGGGGATTCGCGCCGTGGCCGTCCACGCCGGGGCAGGCTCAGCGGACCGTGCCCAGTCGCTGCGCCAGCTCGCGAATGGCACGCTGGATGCCATCTGCGCAGTGGACCTGTTCAACGAAGGCGTCGACGTCCCGAGCATCGACCGCGTGGTGATGCTGCGCCCCACGGAATCCCCCGTGGTGTTCCTCCAGCAGCTCGGGCGAGGGCTGCGAAAGGCCGAGGGAAAAGAGCGGGTCATCCTCATCGACTTCGTCGGGAATCACCGGCTGTTTCTCGACCGGCTCCGAACCCTGCTGGCCGTGGGCAAGCCTCCGGTCTCCCTGCGTGACTTTCTCACCTCGGACCGACAACCCGCGCTGCCTGCTGGCTGCACCGTGGAAGTGGAGCTCGAAGCCAAGGAGATGCTCCGGCACTTCCTCTCCGGAGGGGGGCAGGAGGTCGAGCGTGTCTACCGCGAGCTGCGCGATGCCCGGGGACTGCGGCCTACCATCGGAGAGCTCTACCGTCGTGGGTACTCACCCGCGACGCTGCGCAAGGCGCACCCGGGGTGGTTTGATTTCGTCAAGTCAGAGGGCGACCTGACGGACGACGAGGCTCGGGCCCTCGACAAAGGCCGCGACTGGTTCAAGGAGCTCGAGCTCACGAACATGAGCCAGTGCTTCAAGATGGTCGTACTGGAAGCACTGCTCGAAGCCGATGCCCTGGAACAGGGGCTGCCGCTGCCTGAGCTTGCCCAGCGATGCCTGGCCATTCTCCAACGCTCCCCCGAGTTGCTCCGGGACCTCGAAACGGTCAAGGCCCTGGGCGACCCACGGCTCCCGAATCCCGCCCGGTTCTTCACGTACTGGAAGTCGAACCCCATTGAGGCGTGGACGAAGGGCGGGAAGTGGTTCCGCGTCGAGGAAGAGCGGTTCATTCCTCGCCTTCCCATGGCTCCATCGGCCCAGAAGTCCTTCGAGGCCATGACTCGCGAGCTGGTGGACTACCGGCTCGCACAGTATCGGCGCCGCCAACAGGCGCAGGCGCAGGACTCCGCCTTTGATGCGAGGGTCATCTCGAACAGCCGGGGCCCCATCCTCAAGCTCCCGGAGCGGAGTGCGCGCTCGGACCTGCCCTTGGGAACGACCGCGGTCCGGCTCGACGATGGAGCGCGCTGGCATTTCGACTTCGTGAAGATTGCCGTCAACGTCGCGCGACCCGATGGCGCGAAACAGAATCAACTGCCGGACCTCTTGCGCCAATGGTTTGGCCCCACCGCGGGAATGCCGGGCACGGCCTTTCGCGTCCGGTTCACGCTCGGCCCTGACGGGTGGAGCGCGGTCCCGGCTCGGGCCGAGCCGAGCCCCCTCGCGCCCTGGGGGACACTGGTCGCATTTCCCAGCCTGCGCGCGGCTGCGGGCGCCGTGGAGCACCCCATCTCAATCGACCAGGCCCCGGAAGCGGCGAGGGTCCGCCTTCCGAGCCGAGCGCAAGGCGAAGGACTGTTCGCGGTGCGCGCGTCTGGTGATTCCATGGACGGAGGCCCGCACCCCATCCGCGATGGTGACTGGCTGGTGATGCGCGACGCGAAAGCCGTGGGGGCGGGGCCCCTGGATGGGAGGGTGGCCCTCGTCCAGGTCCCCGACCCAATCACAGGCTTCCGCTACCAGGTGAAGCGGCTCGTCCGACAAGACGGGCACTGGCTGCTCCGCTCCGACAATCCCCTGCGTGAGTCCTTCCAGGCTGGTGAAGCGGCCTCTCCCGTCGCCCTGGTCGTCGAGGTCATTCCACCCGAACGGCTGGCACCTCCTCGGGGCACGACGCTCACGGAGGAGCAGCTCAGCTCCCACTTCGGATTGAGCACGGCACCCAGAACGGGGCGCCATGAAGGCCACCTGTTCCTGTTCATCAAGGACGCGCAAGCCTTCACCTCACCCGGCCGCCTGGCGCTGCGCGTCCCAGACCACCACCCCAGTGAAACAGCCTTCGTGTTCACACAAGAGACCGCATCCGGTGGCTGGACCTACCAGGGCGCCGCTGTCTGGCGAGACGATGAAGACCGGTGGGCCCTGGAGTCCCCCAGGTCCGGGTGAGCCTCCGTCCAGGCGCGGGGGGCCGCCGAGGGCGCGCTCCGTCACGCACAGGAAGGGCCGAACCACCCGCGCCAGCGATTCCCGGGCCGCGAGCTGAGCGCCACCCTGGAACCGCGATGCACGGCGCCCCAAACGACAAAGGCCTCTGGACTTGGAGTCCAGAGGCCTTCATCTCCGCTAAGTGCCCAGGGGCGGAATCGAACCACCGACACGGGGATTTTCAATCCCCTGCTCTACCGACTGAGCTACCTGGGCGTATGGGGCACCGCGCGGAACGGCGCCTTCATAGCGAGCCCCTCCCTCCTCCGTCAACAGCATTCTCCGCCACCCGGGCAGGCAGGCGTCAGGCAGCCAGGGACATCGCCTCCCCGTCCCAGGACGTGAGACCGGCCGTCAGCCTGTGGCGCAGCTTCACCCGCAGACCCTGTTCGATCTGCCGGATACGCACCGCCGTCACCCCGAAACGGCGCGCCAGCAGCTCCGCGCTCACTCCGTCCTCCGCCAGCATCCGCTCCTCCACCAGCGCGCGCTCCCGGGCATCCAGCTCCGGCCAGGCCGCGTCCACGCTCGCCCGGAGCCGCCGCGCCCACTTCGCCCGGTCCACCTGGTCCTCCTGCGAGTCGGCATCCGCCATCAGCCCCTCCAGCCGCGTGGCCTCCGAGTCCGGAGACACCGGCGCGTCCAGCGACACGTCCCGCGACAGCGCCTCCATGGCGAGGGCCACCTCGTCCTCCCGCTTCCCCAAGGCCTCGGCCAGACGCTTCTCCACCTCCGGGTGGCCCTCCCCCCACCGGGCCTCCAGCCGCGACCGCTCCCTCCGGAGCTGGAACACCACCCACGGCGCCCGGCCGCCCGCCATGCTCCAGTTGCGGCCCACGTAGGCGCGGATGCGCGCACGAATCCACTGGCTGGCATAGGCCGCGAACGGCACCCCGCGTTCCTCGAAACGTCCCGCGGCTTCCATCAACCCAACGTTGCCTTCCGCCACCAGCTCTTCCATCGACAGGCCGGTCCACCGGTACTTCCACGCCAACCGCCGCACCAACTTCAGGTGCTCACGGACGCGCGCTTCAGCGACCTCAGCCGGAACCACGAGCTCAGGGGATTCAAAGGACACGTTCAGGTTGATGGCTTCCATGGCCCTCCTCCGGTTGGGCGCGCCCACACGGCGGCGCGACGCAGAGGAAATTAAGGGCTGGGGCTCTATAAGAAAATTAGGTAGTTTAACGGCAACACTTCGACTATCTCTATGGTTATGAGCTGGCTCAACTATCATCACCTCCTGTACTTCTGGACGGTTGCGAGGGCGGGCAGCATCGCCAAGGCAGGCGAGGAGCTGCACCTGGCGCAGCCCACCATCAGCAGCCAGCTCAAGCTCCTGGAGGAGTCGCTGGGCCACAAGCTGTTCGAGCGCCAGGGCCGCAAGCTGGTGCTCACCGACGTGGGCCGCACGGTGATGCGCTATGCGGACGAGATCTTCCGCCTGGGGAACGAGCTGAAGAACGTCGTCTCCGGCCTGCCGCCCGGGCAGCAACTGCGGCTCAACGTCGGCGTGCTCGACGTCATCCCCAAGCTGGTGGCCGAACAGCTCCTCAAGCCCGCGCTCGAAGCAGGCCCGTCGCTGCGCATCATCTGCCGCGAAGGGCCCTTGCCGCAGCTGCTCGCCTCGCTGGCCCTGCATGAGCTGGACGTGGTGCTCGCGGATGCGCCCAGCTCGGAGCCGGTGAGCGTGCGCTCGTTCAATCACTTGCTCGGCAAGTGCGGCGTGTCCTTCTTCGCGGCGGGGAGGCTGGTCGAACTCAGGGAGAACTTCCCTCAGTCGCTGGATGGCGCGCCCGTGCTGCTACCGTCAGTCGAGTCCTCCGCGCGCCGCTCCATGGACCTGTGGTTCGAGCGCAAGGGCCTGCGCCCCGTCATCGCGGGTGACTTCGATGACAGCGCGCTGCTCCAGGCCTTCGGCCAGCGCGGGCACGGGGTCTTCGCCATGCCCAGCGCCATCGAGGCCGAGGTGGAGCGTCAGTTCAACTGCTCCGTCATCGGGCGCACCGACGAAATCGAGACCTGCTTCTACGCCATCACTGTCGAGCGGAAGATTCGCCACCCCGCTGTCGTCACCATCGCCGAGGCGGCGCGCTCGCACATCTTCGGCGAGTAAGCCCCAAGACGCCGCGCTCAGGCCAGAGATGGCGCGCGGTACACCTCCGCGCCCGCGACCACGGTGGCGAGGACCTGCGCCTTCACCAACGCGGAGGCGGGCCCCTCCAGCGGATCCTCCGACAGGGCCACGAAGTCGGCGTCCATCCCTAGAGCCAGCCTGCCGCGCCGGGCGTCGTCGAAGGACGCCCAGGCGGGCCCGGTGGTGAAGCCCTCCAGCGCCTCGCGCGCCGTCAGCCGCTCTTCCGGCATCCAGCCGGCCTCGGGCCAGCCGGCCGCGTCCTGCCGCGTGCGCGCCGCGTACAACCCCGCCAGCACGTCCGGATTCTCGATGGGGAAGTCACTGCCCAGCGCCAGGTGCGCTCCCGCGTCGCGCAGGCTGCGCCAGGCATAGGCGCCCTTGAGCCGCTCGCGACCCAGCCGGGACTCCGCCCACGGCATGTCGCTGGTCGCATGGGTGGGCTGTACGCTCGCCACCAGCCCGGAGGCTCCCAGGCGGAGGATGTCTTCGCGCCGGAGAATCTGCGCGTGCTCCACGCGGTGCCGCAGCGACTGCGTGCCCGTCGCCTCGGCGCCGCGCAGCAGCACGTCCAGCACCAAGGTATTGGCACGGTCTCCAATGGCGTGGATGCATACCTGGAAGCCCCGGGACATGAAGGCCTGGGCGCGAGAGGCGAGTTCCTCGGGGGGCAGCAACAGCAAGCCTTGTTGCCCTGGCTCATCGCAGTAGTCGTCGTGCAGCGCCGCGCCCCGGCTCCCCAGCGCACCGTCGGCCAGGAACTTCACCGAGCGCATCGCCAGCATCCGCCCCTGCCACGGCCCCTGCTCGAGGTACGCGTGTCGCGCGTCCCCCTGGCCCGCCGCCATCGCATAGACGCGCAGAGGCAACGTGCCCGCGGCGTCCCATGCCTGGAGCACGCGAAAGGCATCCCACTCCATGCCCGCATCGTGCACGCCAGTCAGCCCCACCTGCGCGCAACGGGTCAGCGCTGCCCGCAGCCGAGTCTCCAACTGCGCCCTGGAAGGCGGAGGCATCGCGGCGGCGACCACGTCCATGGCGTTGTCCACCAGCACGCCCGTGGGCTCGCCGTGCGCGTCCTTGAGGATGCGGCCTCCCTCCGGGTCCGGCGTGTCGCGGGTGATTCCAGCGCGCCGCAGGGCCTCACCATTCACCCAGGCCGCGTGGTGGTCCACCCGGGTAAGGAACACGGGCGTCGAGGGGAAGCGCGCGTCCAGCTCCTTGCGGCCCGGGAAGGCGCCACCGGGCCACTCGTTCTGGTCCCACCCTCTTCCCAGCAACCAATCTCCCTGGAAGCTGGAGGCGGGCGCCTCGGTCAGTCGGCGGATGGCCTCATCCACCGAGCCCGCCTTCTCCAACCGGACCGTCGTCAGGCTCCTGCCCAGTCCGTGGATGTGCGCGTGCGCGTCCACCAAGCCCGGCACCACGGTGGCGGCACCCAGGTCCACCCGGCGCGCAGTCGGGCCCGCGGCAGCCTCCGCTTCTTCGCGAGTCCCCACGGCCAGCAGCCGCCCATCCCGCACCGCCAGCGCCTGGGCCCGTGGCCGCGCCGCATCCAACGTCCAGACCCGCTCCGCCAGGTAGACTGTCGCCTGCACCGTGACTCCTTCCGCGTGCCTCATCGCTGAACGGCCAGGATGCGCCAGCCGTCTACATCGACCGCGTACGTCGCGCCCACATCCAGGGCAATCCCTTCCTGAACACAGGCCCCCGCCCTGGGCGAAAACGAGACCAACACAACGCTGTCGGACAGCGCCTTCGCCAACACGTCGTAGGAACTGCGCTGCGCGAGGCACACCTCATCGGGTGTCGCTTCCCTGGGCGGCTTCGCGCCCCTGGGCAAGAAGTCGTCCATCGCCAGCCCGACCGCGGCGGAAATGGTGGCTGGAATGAAGGTGTGCTCCCCCGGAGGAAAGCCCAAGGGAAACACGAACCTCGCCGACTCTTCGGGCGGTGCGTGCTCAGGGCGGAATGGGCGATGAAACAGCGAGCACGCCGATAGCGACACACACGACAGCAGAAGAACCACGCGGCGCATGATGACTCCAGGCACCGACACCTAAGTGCCGCCTTCCACGGGCGTAACGATTCCCAGTTCCTTGTCTCGCTCGCTCTCAAGCAACCCCACCAATCGCCAATGTCGCTCTCGCCGCACGTAGACCTCTCCCGGCCGTGGGGTGTTCTTGTGCGGAACGTACTTCATGACGGTGCAGGCCACGTCGAACTGGATGCGGATGAGCCAGACCTGAGTCCGGTTCTGGAAGTCGAACACGGACATCGGAGAAGGAGACCAGGGATGACTGTGATAGTCCGCCAGGGTCACGGTTCGGCCGCGCGAATCAACGACACTGCTCGGCGGGATGCAGGACTTGCGCTTCTCCGCGCCAATGACGCCCGTTGTCTTCCCCAAAGGCGACCCGTGACTCGCGTAGTAGACGCCGTCTCCCAAGGTGTAGATGGCGCCGCAGTACTCCTGGCCATAATGCCCCGCTGTCGCCCTCGGGAGCTTCATGATGGCGGGACACAACTGGTCGATGACCTGGTCCACGTCGCGAGAAGGTTCTACTTCGAGCCAGGGACCCCGAACCCAGACATGGGCGCCTCGACGCCCGAACAGCGTGTCGGCGCCTCGTCGGGTGTACTCGTCACCCGAAGCGCACGCCAGGAGCGCGACGAAAACCATCAACCTACGAAGTGGCATGGCGCCCCCGCCTCAAACGCCCGCTCAAGTCACGGGCGTTCGGAGCGCCAAATACCAGGATTCACAGAAATAAGCCCGACCCGGCCCTGTCGCTAGCTACTCCGCCGGCGTCTCCTGCGTCTCCGGCGTGCCCGCGTCGGTCTCCGGTAGGGGCGTCGCGGGGCCCGCGGGAGTATCCGGCACGGTCTGCACGGGCTCGCGAATCTGGTCCGGGCCCATCAGGGGCTGACGGTCCTCCGTTCCTTCGGGCTGCGTGGTCTTGCAAGCGGGCGCAGCAACTGCCACGCCCAGGGCAATGAGAACGGCACGGCGCATGTAGCCTCCTTGTCGAGTTGCGGACGGCCCCGAGGGAGCGTGCCCTCCACCGACAATCTGTCGACGACAGCGAACGCCCACCAGCGGATGCCCGGGCACACCTTCAGGCGCCTGCTCTCGGTGCCGGAGAGCAGCCCGGCAGCCACGCGGCGCGGATGACGCCGCTTCCCATGCGCACCGTTGCGCTGGAGCGCTCACCCGGGAGGCCGAGGCGATGCTGGACGTCGTGGACATCGGCAAGCGTTCGCTTGCCACCTATCGCGGGATTGCGCCCGACGAAATCCTCGACGAACTGCACTGGCTCTCCGAGGACTTGCGCGGTGCTCGGTGCATGCACCTGAGCGCCACGCCCTACGGCGGCGGCGTCTCCGAAATCCTCCGCTCCCTGGTCCCGCTCTACAACGACCTGGGCATCGTCACGGACTGGAAGCTCATTCACGGCGACGACACCTTCTTCCAGGTCACCAAGCGCATCCACAACGGCCTGCAAGGCGCTCCCGGCGAGCTCACAGAGCGCGAGAAGGCCACCTACCTGGCCAACGCCCAGCTCAATGCCCACCGGCTGGTCACGGATTCGGAGAACTACGACTTCGTCTTCGTCCACGACCCGCAGCCCGCCGTGCTCGCGGCGCTGAGTCCTCATCTCGATGCGCGCTGGATATGGCGCTGCCACATCGACACCTCGCACCCCAACCCGGCCTTCTGGGACTTCCTGTCGCCCTACCTGCACGCCTACGACGCCGCCATCTTCACGATGCGGGAGTTCATTCCACCACAACTCCCCATCTCCGACGTCCGCATCTACCCGCCCGCCATCGACCCGCTCAGTCCCAAGAACCACCCCCTGCCGGAGGCCCTCGCGCGCGACGTGTTGGAGTGGATTGGCATCCGCACCCACCGGCCGCTCATCACCCAGGTCAGCCGCTTCGACCGCTGGAAGGACCCGCTCGGCGTCGTCCGCGCCTACCAGCGCGTGCGTCCCCACGTCCCCGACCTCCAGCTCGCGCTCGCGGGCTCACTCGCCCTGGACGACCCGGAGGGCTGGGAGGTCTATGAGGAGCTCCGCGCCGCCACCGCGGGCGACAGCCTCATCCACATCCTCACCAACCTGGTGGGCGTGGGGAACATCGAGGTCAACGCGCTTCAGGCCGTCTCCGACGTCGTCGTCCAGAAGTCCCTGCGCGAGGGCTTCGGGCTCGTCGTCGCGGAGACGCTGTGGAAGAGCACGCCCGTCGTCGGTGGCCGCGTGGGCGGCATTCCCATGCAACTGCCAGAGGGCACTGGCGGCGCCCTCGTGGACACCGTGGAGGAATGCGCCGAGGCCATGCTCCACCTGCTGCGCCGCCCCGACGAGGCCCACCTGTTGGGCGCGCGTGGACACGAGCACGTGCGCCAGCACTTCCTCATGCCCCGGCTGCTCATGGACCACGTGCGGCTGCTCAAGCACCTGGCGGCCGTGCGCCCCCTGCCGCCGCGCGGCATCGTCCCCGTTTCCTTCAACCCCGCCAGCCTCCAGGGGGTGTGAGATGCACCAACGGGCACGCTGGCGACTCGCGGCCCCCGCACTCCTGTGCGTCCTCATGGCGGGGCTGCTCGCGTCCGCGGCCGATGCCCCCACGAGGAACGGCCAGCCCACCGTGGCTCGCTGTGACCTGGAGGGCGTGGTCGATGCCGGCACCGGCGCCTACCTGTCCGACTGCGTGGCACGCGCCACGGCCGCGGGACATGACGCGTTGCTCGTGCGCTTGGACACCCCCGGCGGCTCGCTGGAGGCCACGCGCCACATCGTCCGGGCCTTCCTCGCGTCACCTGTCCCGGTGCTCGTCTGGGTCGGCCCCTCCGGTGCACACGCGGGCAGCGCGGGCGTCTTCATCGCGCTGGCATCCAACGTCGCGGCCATGGCGCCGGGCACCAACATCGGGGCCGCGCATCCGGTGGTGGGCCCCTCCGGCCAGTCCCCGGAAGCCGTGGGCGGAGAGCAAATGGCTCGCAAGGTGGAGAACGACGCCGTCGCTTTCGCGGAGAGCATCGCCCAGCAGCGGGGCCGCAATGTGCAGTGGGCCGCCTCCGCCGTGCGTGACAGCGTCAGCGTGTCCGCGGACGACGCGCGGGCACTGCGCGTGGTGGAATACGTGACGCCCACCGAGGCGGACTTCCTCGCGCAGGCGGACGGACGGCAGGTGACGGTGGCGGGTGGCGAGTCCGTGCGGCTCTCCACCCGGGATGCGCACATCGTCACGCTGGAGCCCACGCTGTCCCAGCGCGCCGTGCACGCACTCGCCAATCCCGCCATCGTCTACCTGCTGTTCCTGGTGGCCGCGCTGGGGCTGGTGGTGGAGCTGTCACATCCAGGCGCCATCGCCCCGGGGCTCATCGGCGTGGTGGCGCTGGTCCTGGCGTTGGTGGCGTCCTCCGCGCTGCCGGTTCGCGCGGGCGCGGTGCTGCTGATGCTCGCGGGCGTGGCCCTCATCGTCGCGGAGCTGTTCGTCACCAGCGGGCTGCTCGGCGCCGTGGGCGTGGTGCTGCTGGGCCTGGGCGGACTGTTCCTCGTGGACCGTTTCAATCCGGAGTGGTTCGTGGACCGCTCCTTCCAGGTGTCGTGGACGTGGCTGGTGCCCACCACCGTGGCGCTGGGAGGTGCGGCGGCCTACGTCGTCTACCGGAGCGCGCAGACGCGGCGGCTCCCCCAGCGAGGTGGCGACCTGGGGCTCGTGGGCGAGCGAGGCACCGCCCTGGCCCCGGTGACACCGGAGAGCGGCGAGGTGTTCGTCCATGGAGAGCGCTGGCGCGCCACGTCCACCGCGCCCATCCGCTCCGGCGCACACGTCGTGGTGCGGGGCATGGAAGGACTCACCCTCTTCGTTGACGAGGTACCGACCTGATGCAACTGACCGGACTGTTCGGAGTGCTCATCCCCGTCGCCATCCTGTTCCTGCTCTTCCTGTCGGGGGTGCGCATCGTCAACGAGTACCAGAACGGCGTGGTGTTCCGGCTCGGGCGCTTCGTGGGCCTCAAACGCGCGGGCTTCCGCTGGCTCATCCCCTTCGTCGAGCGCATGGTCATCATCGACCTGCGCACCGTGGCCCGCGACGTGCCGCCACAGGACGTCATCACCCGGGACAATGTCAGCGTGAAGGTCAACGCCGTCGTCTACTTCCGCGTCATCCACGCCGACAAGGCCGTGCTCCAGGTGGAGGACTACCTCTATGCCACCAGCCAGCTCGCCCAGACGACGCTGCGCTCCATCCTGGGCCAGGTGGAGCTGGACCAGCTCCTCTCCGAGCGGGAGCGCATCAACCACGAGATTCAACAGGTGCTCGATGCACGCACCGACCCGTGGGGCGTCAAGGTGTCCAACGTGGAGGTGAAGCACATCGACCTGCCCGCGGAGATGCAGCGGGCCATCGCGCGGCAGGCCGAGGCCGAGCGCGAGCGCCGCGCGAAAATCATCGCCGCCGAGGGCGAACACCAGGCCGCCGAGAAGCTCTCCATGGCCGCCAAGGTCCTCGGCCGCTACCCGGCCACCCTCCAGCTCCGCTACCTCCAGACGCTGGTGGAAATCACCACCGGTGGCAATCACACCATCCTGCCCATCCCGCTCGACCTGCTGCGCACGCTCAGCGGCGTGAAGGCCCGCATGGAGCAGGCCGACGATGGATATGAAGACCGGCGATACACCGAGGATGAGGAAGAGGGCCCTCCCGCGGGCGGCCTGTCCTGACAGCCGCTAGTCGAAGAGTTCCTGCCGCTCCAGCTTGATGGCCCGCCGGCTCAGCCGCAGCGACGCCAGCACGAGCAGCGCCGTCGCGCCCAGCAGCAACACGCCCACCGAGAAGGACACCACCGGCAGGGCCTCGGGCCGCTGCGTCTGCCGCTTCGTCAGGTACAGCAGCGACGTCATCACGAAGGCCAGCAGCGCCGTGTAGGTGAAGGCAATCGCCCGGGCGAGGGTGGCGTGCCGCCGGTCCAGGATGGCGACCTCCTGGCGCAGCACCGCGCGCCGGGTGTCAGGACTCGGCAGCAGCACTGTCGAGATACTGCTGAGCCGAGGTCCCTAGCGCTCTGGCCACTGCCGCCGCCAATTCGACAGTGACAACTTGACACTACAAATGTCAGGCCCTACTGTCTGAACCGTGAGCACGCCGAAGACACAGAGCGAATGGAAGCTGACGGAGCTGGCCGAGGCGGTGGGCGTCTCGCCGCGGACGGTGCGCTACTACGTCCAACGCGGCCTGCTTCCCGCGCCCCCCTTCCGGGGCCCCGACACCGTGTACGGGGAAGAGCACCTGGTGCGGCTCAAGGCCATCCGCGTCCTGCAGGCGCGGTTCCTTCCCCTGGATGCCATCCAGGCGGAGTTGCAGCGCTCGAGCCTCGATGAGCTGCGCCAGCTCGCCGACTCGGACGCGACACCCACGCCCCCGGTGCACGCGCAGCCGCTACCGGGACCGGCCCCGATGGCGCCACCGCACGCGCCTCGAAGACCGGCCACGGGCCTGAATCGTTACGAGCGCTGGGAGCTGATCCCGGGGCTGGAGCTGCACGTCTCGGAAGCAGCGGACACGAAGACCCGGGCGCTCGCGGAACGCGTTCGCGCCCTCATCGCGGAGTTCCAGGAAAGGGAGAAGCCATGACCATCGAAAAGGCAGGGCTGTACACGCGCAACGGCACGCAGGTCCCCCTGCAAGGTGTCGAAGTCACGGGCGAGCTCCTCGGCGGCCACGCGCGCGTCCGCGTTCGCCAGCGCTACCGCAACGAGGAGTACCAGCCGGTCGAGACCATCTACACCTTCCCCCTTCCCTCCGATGCCACGCTGTCCGCCTTCTCCATGACGTGCGCCGGGCGGCGCATCGAAGGTGTGGTGCGTGAGCGTGAAGAGGCCTTCCGCACCTACGACGACGCCGTCACGGCCGGCCATGGCGCCGCGCTGCTCGACGAGGAGCGCCGCAACGTCTTCACCGCCCAGGTGGGCAACCTGTTGCCCTATGAGGAGACCGTGGTGGAGGTGGAGTTCCTCCAGGCCGTCACCGCCGAGGAAGGCAGCGTGCGCTGGATGCTCCCCACGCTGGTGGCCCCCCGCTACATCCCCGGCGCGACCACGGGCGACCGCACCGGCCACGGCAGTGAAGAGCCCACGGCCCAGGTGCCGGACGCGGACCGCATCACCCCGCCCGTGGGCAACGTGCACTACGGCCTGCGCATGGACCTGCTCGTGGACCTGGGCCGCGAGGTGGTGGTGGAGAGCCCGTCCCACGCCATCACCACCACCCGGGAGGAAGGCACCCGCGTGCGCGTCGGCTTCTCGCGCGGCGAGGTGTCCCTGGACCGCGACCTGGTGCTGAGCCTGCGCAGCCCGGACAGCAGCGCGGTGTTCACGCCGCTCGTCACGCACCGCAAGGGCGAGGGAGGCCCGGGCACCTTCGCGCTCACCGTGGTGCCGGACCTGCTAGCCCTGGCCTCCGCGCCGCCCAAGCAGGAGGTGGTGTTCGTCGTGGACGTCTCCGGCTCCATGGCCGGTGAGAGCCTGCCCCAGGCCCAGGCCGCGCTCCGGCTGTGCCTGCGCCACCTGCGCGAGGGCGACCGGTTCAATGTCATCGCGTTCGAGAATCGCTTCCAGTCGTTTCAGCCGGAGTCCGTGCCCTTCACGCAGCGCACGCTCGAAGAGGCGGACCGCTGGGTGGCCGCGCTGAACGCGGATGGCGGCACGGAGCTGCTCGCGCCCATGCGCGCCGCGGTGCAGGCGGCGCCCGACGGCGTCATCGTGTTGCTCACGGACGGACAGGTGGGGAACGAAGCGGAGATTCTGCGCGCCGTGCTCGAGACGCGGAAGACGGCGCGGGTGTACTCGTTCGGCATCGGCACCAACGTCAGCGACGTGCTGCTGCGGGACATGGCGAAGCAGACGGGCGGTGACGTGGAGTTCATCCACCCGGGCGAGCGAATCGACGACAAGGTGGTGGCGCAGTTCTCCCGTGCGCTGGCGCCGCGTGTCACCGAGCTGGAGGTCCGCTTCGACGGCGTGGACTGTGTGGAGCTGGCGCCCGCCGAGCTACCGCCCCTGGTGGATGGCGTGCCTTGGACGCTGCTGGGCCGCTACGCCTCGCCCGGGACGGGCACGGTGACGCTGCGGGGGCGCTCGGGACAGGAGCCCTTCTCGCTCACCGTCAGCGTGGACCTGCCCGCGGTGTCGGACCGGCCGGCGGTGGAGAAGTTGTGGGCCGCCGAGCGCATCCGGGGCTGGGAGGCCGCCCAGCTCATCGGACGCCGCGCGGAGTCCATGAAACAGCGCATCGTCGAACTGGCCGTCGCGCACCAGATTGTCACCCGGTACACCTCGTTCGTGGTGGTGGAGGAGCGCAAGGGCGACCGGCGGAACTCAGGACAGGCGAAGACGCGCGTCATCCCCGTGGACGCCCCCGCGGGCTGGGCCATGTTCGGCGCGCAGAAGGAGGAGGAGGCCGCGCTCGGTGGCGCCGCTCCCCGTCGCGGGCGGATGGCCGCGCGTGGCGCCATGCCGCCCCCGTCGGCCGCCGCGCCCGCCCCTGGGGCTCCTCGTCCGATGATTCAAGTGCGGCGCATCACCCCGCCCGGGCGCGCGCCCGCGCAGAGCGCGCCCCCGATGGATGCCGATGACGGCACCACGGACTGGATGATCATGAGGAGCGAGCGGCGTGAGCAGGGCAAGGCCGACGCCATGAAGAAGAAGCGCCAGAAGGGAGGAATCCTCTCCAACTTCTTCGGCGGCGGTCAGCCTCCAGAGCCGATGATGGATGAGGAGTTCGAGGAATCCGACGCGTCCCTCGGTGAGTCCCTGGCGGCCGAGGGGGGTATCGACACGGGCGCGGAGGGCCTGCTGTCCCGGCAGCTCGCCAACGGGCTCTGGGACGGCACCGGCGAGGGTTCCGATCCCGTGCGACAGGCGCGCGCCACGGCGCTGGCCCTGCTGTCGCTGCTGCGCGAGGGCATCACCAGCAGCCATCCGCTGCATGGTGCGCAGGTGAAGAAGGCGGTGGAGGCCCTGCTCTCCCTGGCCGCCAGCCTGAGCGGCGATGCACAGGTGGCGGAGCTGGCGCTGGGCGTGGCGTGGCTGGCCGCGGCGGGACCGCGCACCCGGGGCCGCATCGAGCAGGCCGCGAAGCCGCTCGCCGGGCTCAACGGCCGGCTGGGCAACGAGGTGGCCCTGCGCGAGCACGTCGACACGCTGGCCGCGCGCTGACGCACCGCGAAAAGGCGGCGGCATGGCTGATACATGCCGCCGCCGCGCTTCGCATAGAGTGACGGGCGCCATGACGCTCGCCACGCTCATCCTGCTTGCCACGCTCTCCGCTCAGCCCCCGGAGGCTCCGCCCTCTTCCGAGGCCACGGCACCGGAGACCGTCACCGCGCCGCCCCTGGTGTCCACGCCCGATGCCTGTGCAGCGAGCTCCGAGGCGGATTACTCGGCGGGCTTCGATGCGCTCGTGAGCGGCAACGACGCGAAGGCGCTGGAGCTGTTCGAGCGAGTGCTCGCGGCCTGTCCACAGCACCCCTATGCCACCGAGCTGGCCCGGCTCTCCCGGACACGGCTCGCGCCCGGGGGGCGGCTGGCCACTGCCGCAGCGAGCGAGGTGGGGCGAGAGCCTCGCTCCAACGCCGCGCGTGCCTCTCTCGTCGTGGTGCAGACGCTGCACGGGGTCGCACAAGGCGTCCTCCTGTGCGCCATCGGAGATTGCAGCGGCCAGGGTTACGCCGCGGTGTCACTGCTGGGCGCCGGAGCGGGCGCCGCCAGCTCGCTGCTGCTCACCCGGGGCGGTGTGACGGACGGACAAGCTGCCGTCATCAACTCCGGCACCGTGTGGGGTTTCTGGTTCGGCGTCGCGACACTGCTCGCCTTCGACCTGGATGGTGACAATGCCTTGGGCGCCGCCATCCTCGGCGGAGCGGGCTTCACCGGCGTGGGCGTCCTGCTGGCGCACCTGGTGAACCCCACCTCGGGACAGGTGTCACTGGCCAACTCGGGTGGCCTCTGGGCGGGCACAGTGACTGCGCTGTTCCTGGCGACTTCGGACAACTATGACACGAAGGGCTTCTTCGCCGCCGAGCTGGGCGCCACGGCCGCGGGCATCCTGTCGATGGCCATCCTGTCGAAGTACGTGACGGTGTCCCGAGGCCGAATGCTCATCATCGACGCGGGCGGCATCCTCGGCGGACTGGTGGGCGCGAGCGCCGTCTACCTCACCGCGGGCAATGACGCGGGAGACGCCATCCTCGTGGGCAGCGGCGTCGGCGTGCTGGGCGGTCTGGCCCTCACCACGTACCTCACCCGGGACTTCGACGCGCCGGACGCGCCCCAGGTGACGCTGGCACCGCTCACCACGCCGCGCGGGGGCACGGGCCTGTCGATGGTGGGCCGGTTCTAGCCTCCGTCAGCGGCGGCGCAGGCCGTAGATGGACATGAGGATCTGCTCGAAGGTGCGCGAGGGCAGCACGGTCTTCGCCACCACCGCCACGCGCTGCGCCAGTTGGGCCACCGGGTAGCGCACGTGAGGCGCTCCGCGCTCCATCACCTCCAGCACCTTCTTCGCCACGTCCTCGGCGACGAGGCCACCGCGCTCGCCGGACTCGATGGCCTTCAGCACGGCCTCGAAGCGCTCCTGGTACACGGAGCCCGCGCCCGCCTTCGCGACACACACGCGGTTCTGGGTGAGCTGCGTCCGCACGTCGCCGGGCTGCACCAGCGTCGCCTCGATGCCGAACTCCGCCACCTCCTGGCGCAGCGCCTCGGTGAAGCCCTCCAGGGCGAACTTGCTGGCGCTGTAGAGCGACTGGAAGGGCAACCCCACCTGCCCGCCCAGGGAGCTGACCTGGATGATGCGGCCGGAGCGCCGCTCACGCATCGACGGCAGCACCGCCTTGCACACGCGCAGCGCGCCCAGGAGGTTGACGTCCAACTGCGCGCGAGCTTCCTCAATGGAGGTGTCCTCGGCGGCGCCCGCGAGCGCGTAGCCCGCGTTGTTCACCACCACGTCGATGCGGCCCTCACGCGACAGCACCGTCTCCACGGCTCGCTGCACGGAGTCGTCCTGGGTGACGTCCAGCGCCAGCATCCGGTAGCCCGGCGGCGCGGCCTCCGCGGGACGGCGGCTGGTGCCGTAGACGATGTAGCCACGCGCGCTCAGCAGCTCCGCGCACGCCTTGCCGATGCCGGACGACGCACCGGTGATGAGAACGACACTTCCCTGTGAACCGGACATCCAGGCTCCGTGCAACAGTCTTCCTGGCGCACAAACCACGAGGGCCCGGGGCCCGGCAAGAGCCTCTCACCCCGCGTCACGGGGTACCCGGCGACTCAGACCGTCTTGCTGCGCGCCGGGGAGGTGACACCCGGCTGCGCATCCTCCCCCGCGATGACGACCTGGTGGCGCTGCACCTCGCGCACCATGAAGAAGGCGGCGGCGGACAACACGCCCAGGTCATCCAGCCAGCCGAGCACCGGGATGACGTCCGGCAGCGCGTCCACGGGCGACAGGAAGTAGACCACCGCCATCACGCCGGCGAGCTTCCGCCAGAGCGCTACGTGCGGGTCGCGCACGTACCGGAAGAAACGGCTCCCCATTCCACGAAGGCCTGCGATGTTCATGCCTACCTCTACGCACGAGGGACCCGGGTGATTGCGGCCTCGGCCCACCCCCAGCGTACGCCGTCCGGCCGCCCGGGGGACAGCCAGGCTCAGTCCGGAGTGTCCTCCAGCACCATCGCGCGGCCCACCACCTCCAGCCTCGCCCGGTCACCCGCGCGCAGCGGCAGGTCCGGCGCGCCGCGCACGGTGAGCTCCAGGCCGTTGCACGCCACGGTGAACTCGGCGGAGGGGCCCTGGAACTCGCGCGCCAGCACCTCCGCTCGCAGCCCGCCGCCCAGTGCGACGCCGTCCGTGTCCGGCACCAGTCGCATCGCCTCTGGCCGCAGCGACAGCAGCACGTTGCCCTTCGCTGGCGCGCCCGTCACCGGAAGGATGCCGAGCAGCGTCCGGGCGCCATTGCCGAAGCCCACGCCCGGCAGCAGGTTGGTGCCGCCCAGGAAGTACGCCACGAAGGCCGTGCGCGGCGTGGCGTAGACGGCCTCCGGCGTGCCCACCTGCTCCACCTGGCCCGCCCGCATCACCGCCAGCCGGTCCGCGAAGGCCATGGCCTCCTGCTGGTCATGCGTGACGAGCATCACCGTGGCCCCCAGCGACTTCAGCACCCGCCGCACCTCCATTCGCGTGGAGGCCCGCAGCGCGCTGTCCAGGCTGGAGAAGGGCTCATCCAACAGCAGCACCCGCGGCCCGGGAGCCAGCGCGCGGGCCAGCGCCACGCGCTGCTGCTGCCCACCCGAGAGCGCGTGCGGCATGCGCGACTCGAAGCCCTCCAGGCCGAAGAGCTTCAGCATGTTGCTCGCGCGGGCGCGGGCTTCCTGGCGCGGCATCGCGGTGAGGCCGAAGGCCACGTTCTCCACAACGGACAGGTGCGGAAAGAGCGCGTAGTCCTGGAACACCATGCCCACGCTGCGCTGCTCGGGGGGCACGAAGGCGCCTGGGCTGGCCAGGGTGCGGCCTTCCAACGTGACGGTGCCGCTGTTGGGGCGCTCGAAGCCCGCCACCAGCCGCAGCGTCGTCGTCTTGCCGCACCCCGACGGGCCCAGCAGCGCCAACACTTCACCGGGCTCCACCGCCAGGGACAGGCGGTCCACCGCGGCGGTACCGCTGGAGGAATAACGAAGGGTGACGTCGTCGAGCGAAAGCAGGGGCATGGCGGGCGGCGCACCCTACCGCGTTCCCGCGAGCCCGGGCGCATTGGCTTAACTCGGGGTCGAGCCGCCCTCTTGCGACACCAACAGTCCCACACCCAGCGTGGAGACGGCCATCAGCACCAGCGCCGGCAGCGCGGCCTCGGCGAAGCGGCCCTCGGCGGTGGCGCCCCAGATGCGCGTGGCGAGCGTCTCGAAGCCGATGGGCGCCAGCAGCAACGTGGCCGGGAGCTCCTTCATCGCCGTGAGGAAGACGAGCGCCGCGCCCGCCAGCAGCCCGGGCCGTAGCAGCGGCGCCGTCACCCGGCGCAGCACGCCGGACGGAGGCTGGCCCAGCGACGCCGCGGCCTCCGGCAGGTGCGGGTTGAGCTGAAGCAACGACGCCCGCACCACCCCCACCGCCTGCGGCAGGAAGCGCACCACGTAGGCCAGCACCAGCATGACCAGGGTGCCGTAGAGGAAGGGCACCGCCTGCACGCCCAGGAAGACGAGCGACAGCGCCAGCACGATGGGCGGCAGCGCATAACCCGCGTAGGACACGCGCTCCAGCGCCACCGTGAGGCGGCTCGGGTAGCGCACCGCGAGGAAGGCCAGCGGCAGCGCGCCCACCACCGCCGCCACCGCGCCCAGCATGGAGGCACTCACCGAGTTCCACGCGGGCCCCATCATCGGCCCCGAATCCACCGACAGCCCTTGCACGCCCCAATAGACGAGCACGCCCACCGGCAACCCCACGCCCACCGCCACCACCGCGCCGCACAAGAGCAGCGCCGGCACGCGCCAGCGGCCCAACTGTACGAGCGAGGACGCCCGGGCGGCGCCCTTCGCGCTGCGGTGGTAGCCCGCACGGCCGCGCAGCCACAGCTCCAAGGCCAGCACGCCCACGGTCACGGACACCAGCGCCAGCCCGAGCAGCGCCGCGTAGCTGCGGTCATACGCGCCCTCGTACTGCACGTAGATGGCGCGCGAGAAGGCGTCGTACTGCACCAGCGCCACCGCGCCGAAGTCGGAGAGGACGTAGAGTCCCACCAGCAGCGCGCCCGACGCGAAGGCAGGACGCAGCAGGGGCACGGTGATGCGGAAGAAGGCCCGGGCGGGCGTGAGTCCCAGGCTCATCGCCCCCTCCAGCCACGCCGGGTCCTGGGACTGCAGCCCGGCACGCAGCGCGAGGAAGAAGTACGGATACGTCGACACCGTCAGCGCCAGCAGCGCTCCGGGGAAGCCATACACGGGCGGCACCGGAAGTCCCCAGCGCATCAGGGGCTCCTCCAGCGCGCCGCCCACGCCGAACGCCGCCAGCAGCACGTAGCCGCTGACGAACGTGGGCACCGCCAACGGCACACACAACAACACCGTCCACAGACGGCGCCCCGGCAGGTCCGTGCGCGCGGTGAGCCAGGCCAGCGGCAGCGACAGCAGCGCCGCGCAGCCGGTCACCGCCGCCGCGAGCCCCAACGTGCGGCCCAGCAGGCCCCACGTCTTGTCTCGCAGCAGCAGGCCCCATGCGTCCGCATCCGCTTCCGCGGCGCGCACGCACAGGTAAATCGCGGGCACCAGCGCCAGCGCGGCCATGGCCACGCCAGCCACCCATAATCCCACCGGGGCACGACGAAGCATCAGAGGACGCCAGTATCCTGGAGCAGCTTCACGGTGCCGCGCAGGTCATCCAGCTTGGACAGGTCCAGGTCGGGCGAGCCCACCTTGTCGAGCGCCGGCAGGCCCTCGGCCAGCTTCACGCCAGACACCAGCGGGAACTCGGACGTCTCCTGCGCGAAGTACGTCTGCGCCTCGGCGTCCAGCAGGTACGCGGCCAGCTTCTTCGCCGCGTCCGTGTTCTTCGAGCCCTTGAGGATGGCCACGCCCGCCACGTTCACCAGCGCGCCCGGGTCACCCGCCGCGACGAAGTAGTTGGCCACGGGCAGGTCCGCTTTGTTCTTCTTCGCGGAGTACAGGTAGTAGTGGTTCACGAAGCCCGCGTCGATTTCACCGCGCCCCAGCGCCTCGATGATGGCGGAGTTGTTCTTGTAGACGCGCGGCGCGTTGGCCTGGATGCCCTTGAGCCACTGCGTCGCGGCCTCGTCGCCCTTGAGCAGCCGCAGCGCGGTGACGAAGGACTGGAACGAGGCGTTGGTGGGCGCCCAGCCGAGGCGGCCCTTCCACTTCGCATCCGTGAAGCCAAGGATGCTCTTGGGCAGCGTGTCCGCCTTCACCTTCTTCGTGTTGTAGGCCACCACGCGCGCCCGGCCGCTGGTGCCCACCCACACGCCCTGCGGCGAGCGGAAGCGCGCATCCACCTTGTCCAGCGTCTCCTTGGGCAGCACTTGCAGCTGACCCGCCTTCGCCAGCGCGCCGAGCGCCCCCGCGTCCTGCGCGAAGAACACGTCGGCGGGCGTCTTCGCCCCCTCCTCCAGCAACGTGGCGGCGAGCTGCGGCGTCTCGCCGTAGCGCACCTTCACCTCGACTCCCGTCTTCTCGGTGAACTTCTTGAGGAGCGGGCCCACGAGCTTCTCGTTGCGGCCGGAGTAGATGGTGAGCGTCTCCGCCGCGAGCGCGGGGGAGGCCAGGGTCAGGACCAGGGAGGCCAGGAGGAGTCGTACCATGGGCCGGCACCCTAACGGACGGCCTCCCCCGCTTCCACCGATTGCGCGCGGACGCCCGGTGAAGCGCGAAACAGGTGACGACCGCGCTCCTTCGCGGCCCGGAGTAGCCTCATGGGCCGCAACCTCCCGCCACCGTGGAGACACCATGCCGCGCCCGCTCGTCGTCGCCGCCTGTGCCGCCGCCCTGCTCGCCGCGCCCTCCGCCCTCGCGCAGGCGCCTGCGTCCCCGAAACCACCCGTCTCCACACCCAACCCGATGAAGGACGCCGCCGAGCGAACCCGGAGCGCGCTCCAGCTCGCACCCGCGCCCCGCCCCGAGGACGTGCGCTCCATCGATTCCCTCATCGCCGCGCTGTACGACGTCATCAGCGGCCCGGCGGGCCAGACGCGCGACTGGCAGCGCTTCCGCGCCCTCTTCCACCCGGGCGCGCAGATGATTCCCATCCGTCGGTCCAAGGACGGCAAGGGACCCGCGGCCACGCCCTTCACACCGGATGACTATGCCACCTCCGCCTCGGTGGCCTTCGACAAGCGGGGGTTCTTCGAGAAGGAGACGCGCCGACAGACGTCTGGCTATGGCGACATGGTCCAGGTGCTGAGCGCGTATGAGACGCGTGAAACCGTGGACGGGCCGGTGATGACCACGGGCGTCAACAGCTTGCAGCTCGTCTTCGATGGGCGGCGCTGGTGGATTCTCAACATCGCCTGGACGGACGACAAGGCCGCGGGGGTTCCCGTGCCGAAGGACTTCACCCGGAAGTAGAACGCGCGTCATGGGTGACGCGTCCCTGCGCGATGTGCTGGTGGTGGGGAGCTACTGCCACGACCTGCTCCGGCATGGCCCCGGGCGGGAAACACATGCGCTCGGCGGGTCGGCGGCGTACATCGCGTCCGTCCTGGATGCGATGGGGCTGGAGTACGCGGTGGCCGCGGTGGCCGGCGAGGACTTCCGTTACGCGGGCCAGGTCCGGTATCCGCCGCGCACCGTTCCGGGGACGCGCACCACGCAGTTCATCGCGGACTTCGACGGGGAGGACCGGACGCTTCGCGTGAGCGCGAAGGCGGAGCCCATCCTGCCGGAGGACATCACCGTGGACGCGCGCGTGGCGCTGGCGTGCGGTGTGGCGGGTGAGGTGCTACCGGAGACGCTGCTCCATGTCTCTGAGCGGGCGCGGCATGTGCTGGCGGATGCGCAGGGGTTGATTCGGGCATTCGATGATGACGGACGGGTGCTCAATCTCCGCCTGGAAGACACACCTTTCGCGGGGCTGCTCGAGCGGCTTCGGGTGCTGAAGGCCAGCGAGGAGGAGGCCCGGGCAATGGACATCGAGCGGGTGCGTCAGCAGACGTGCCTGGTGGTGACGCGTGGGGCGCGGGGCTGCACGGTGTTCACGGCGGATGCGCGCATCGACGTGCCCACGGTTGCGGTGGAGGAAGTGGATGCCACGGGCGCGGGCGACTGCTTCCTCGCGGGCTTCACGCTGGGACTGCTGCGAGGACTGCCGCTGGAGCGCTGCGCCGCGCTGGCGAACTGGTTCGGGGCGCAGGCGGTGACGCAGGTGGGTGTGCCGAAGCTGGATGTCAGCCGGCTTCCGGCGGAGCTGCGCTGAGCTACCATCCTCCCGCGTTACGCTGACGAAGTGCCTCTGGGGGGACCATGAGGAACAGTCGACTCGTATTGCTAGTCCTGGCACTTGGATGCGGTGGCCAGTCGTACGTTCGGCCCCTGAAACCGGAGCGTGCGCCCGCGGATGAGGCGGCCCGGTTCACGTTCCCCATCGACCTCCCAGCCGATGGGCGCATGCGGATTCCTGCGGACCTGGCGGCGGCCATCTCGCTGGCGATGGACGACTTCCGCCCGCGGGGTGTGAAGCCTCACCGAGGCGCCACACCCGACGAGGTGTGCCTCTATCAACGAGAGTCGTTTGACGTGACAGTGGCCCCAGGGCCGGAGGGCGTGGTCTTCGTCCGGTTCACCGTCAAGGACGGCGCCTGTGACAAGGACGGCCCCGTCGCGGACATGGGCTCCACCTACGCCGTCGAGGTGGCGAAACACCGAATCCTGGCGATTCAACGCCCGTGAGGCCCTGAGACAGTGCCCCACGGGTGACACAGGAGCGGGAGCCCGTGGGCCCCCGCTCCCCACTGCGAACAACTCAGCCCTGCGTGGGCTCCTCGCCACCCGGGGTGCCACCCTCCTCGGACGCCGGGGGCGACTCGACAGCGGCTTCCGCTGGCGCTGCGGCCTCAGCCGTGGCGTCCGCAGGCGCAGCGGCGTCGGTCGCCTCCGGAGCGCTAGCCTCCGCCGTGGGCACCACGCCCTCGGCCGGCGCCACCGCCTCGCCGTTCTCCTCGGACTCGTCGCTCTCGGGCAGCTTGGAGATGGCCATGACCTTCTCCTGCTCGTTCTCCAGGGCAATCAGCCGCACGCCCTGCGTGTTGCGACCGATGACGGAGATCTCCTTCACCCGCATGCGGATGAGCATGCCGCCGTTGGTGACAATCATCACCTCGTCCGACTCCTTCACCTGGAGCAGACCCACCACCTTGCCGTTCCGCTCGGTGGTCTTGATGTCGATGATGCCCTTGCCGCCACGGCCCTGCTGCCGGTACTCGGCCTCCTGCGTCCGCTTGCCGTAGCCGTTCTCCGTCACCGTGAGGATGGCCGCGTCCGTCTCCACCACGTCGGCGCCCACCACCTCGTCGCCGTCCTCCAGCGTGATTCCCTTCACGCCGTAGGCCTGGCGGCCCATGGAGCGGACCTCCGTCTCCGGGAAGCGGATGCTCATGCCCGACGCCGTCGACAGCAGGATGTCCTTGCTGCCGTCGGTAATCATCACCGCCACCAGCTCGTCACCGTCGTCGATACCCAGCGCGATGATGCCGCTGGAGCGAACGTTCTCGAACGCGCTCAGGTCCGTGCGCTTCACCACGCCCCGCTTCGTCACGAAGAAGACGTAGCGGTTCTCCGGGAAGTCACGCGTCACCAGCACCTGCGCCAGCCGCTCGCCCTCGCCGAACTGCACCAGGTTCACCATGGCCTTGCCGCGCGACGTGCGGCTGGCCTGCGGAACCTGGTGCACCTTCAGCGAGTACAGCTTGCCCTTCGTGGTGATGGGCATCAGGTACGCGTGCGTGCTGGCCACGAACAGCTTGCTGACGAAATCGTCTTCCTTCGTCGCAGCGCCCGTCTTCCCGCGCCCACCGCGCTTCTGCGCCCGGTACTCGGTCAGCGGCGAGCGCTTGATGTAGCCCGTGTGCGACAGCGTGACCACCATCGTCTCTTCGGCGATGAGGTCCTCGCTGGTCATCTCATCCACGGCGCCGGTGATTTCCGTGCGGCGCTTGTCGCCGTAGCGCTCGCGAATCTCCACGAGCTCCGTCTTGATGACGTTGAGCAGGCTGCGCTCGTTGGCCAGGATGTCCTGCAGGCGCGCGATGTCGCGCACCAGGCCGATGAGCTCGCGGAACAGCTCCTCGCGCTGCAGGCCGGTGAGCCGCTGCAGGCGCATCTCCAGGATGTTCTGCGCCTGGCCCTCGCTGAAGCCCGCGCCCTCGTACTTGTGCGCCAGGCCCGCGTAGCTGGGCTCCTCGTTGCGCGCGCGAGAGACGAGCAGCTCCATCTGCGCCTTCGCCTTGTCGTAGTCGATGCGCTGGAGGGTCGCGAAGCGCTCGTGCTCGTACAGCGCGGGCGACAGGATGTTCATCAGGCCCCAGCGCGCCTCGTCCGGGTCCTTGGACGCGCGGATGAGGCTGACCACCAGGTCGATGAGGTCCTGCGCGACGAGCAGACCTTCGACGATGTGCATGCGCGCCAGCGCCTTGCGCAGCTCGTAGCGCGTGCGGCGCGTCACCACGTCACGGCGGTGCGCGATGAACCGGTCCAGCATCTCCTTCAGGTTGAGCGTGCGCGGCTGGCCGCCGTCGATGGCCAGCATCACCGCGCCGAAGGTCGTCTCCAGCGACGTCATCGCGTACAGGTTGTTGAGCACCACCTGCGCAATCGCATCGCGCTTGAGCTCGATGACGATGCGCATGCCCTGGCGGTCGCTCTCGTCGCGGATGTCGCTGATGCCCTCCAGCTTCTTCTCGCGCACCAGCTCGGCGATCTTCTCGATGAGCCGCGCCTTGTTCACCTGGTACGGAATCTCCGAGAAGATGATGGCCTCGCGGTCACCCCGCTTGGAGGTCTCGATGTCCGAGCGCGCCCGGATGGTGACCTGGCCACGGCCCGTCTCGTAGGCGCGGACGATGCCCTCGCGCCCGGTGATGATGGCGCCGGTGGGGAAGTCCGGACCGGTGATGAACTCCATCAGGTCCCGGACCGTGCAGCCCGGGTTGTCGATGAGGTGCAGCGTGCCACTGATGACCTCGGTCATGTTGTGCGGCGGGATGTTGGTGGTCATGCCCACCGCGATGCCGCTGCTGCCGTTGACCAGGAGGTTGGGGAACTTCGACGGGAGGACGAGCGGCTCTTCCAGCGAGTCGTCGTAGTTGGGACCGAAGTCCACCGTCTCCTTGTCGATGTCCGCCAGCAGGTCCTCCGCCAGCCGCTCCATGCGCACTTCCGTGTAACGCATGGCCGCTGGCGAGTCGCCGTCCACCGAGCCGAAGTTGCCCTGGCCGTCCACCAGCAGGTAGCGAAGACTCCACTCCTGCGCCAGGCGCACCATGGCGTCGTACACCGACGAGTCACCGTGCGGGTGGTACTTACCGATGACGTCACCCACCACGCGGGCGGACTTCTTGTAGGCCCGGTTGTGGAGGTTGCCCAGGTCATTCATCGCGTACAGCACGCGGCGATGCACGGGCTTGAGTCCGTCACGTACGTCGGGCAGCGCGCGCCCCACGATGACGGACATGGAGTAGTCGAGATACGAACGGCGCATCTCGTCTTCGATGTTGACGGGAATGAGCTCTCCAGCGCTGTCCGGGGGAGGAGGCGCGGAGGGCGATGCCGGCTTGTCAGTCGTGTCGTCAGCCATGAGCTCTGGAAGTCTGCGGAGGGGCCCGCGAATCAGGGCCGCCATCCAGTGAGTGAGCGTTCGTAACCCCTGGATTTCCCTGCGTCAACAGGGGAAACAAGGGGCTCTCGCCTCGAACGGCGGGATGCCTGAAAGAGACTCTTTTTTGAACGCTTGAGCGGGCCTTTTTCAGCCCTGCGGACGCAGGGGAGCAGCCAGGCGCTCGGCTTCGGTTCCCACCGGTCCTTCCGGGTCCCTTTCCTTTGCTTTTTCGAACGCGGCCAGGGCCCCTTCCCGGTCGCCCTTCAGCTTCAAGGCCACGCCCACGTTGAGGTGCGCGGAGGGAAAGTCACGGTCCATGGCCACGGCTTCCCGGAAGAGCACCAGCGCCTGGTCCACGTCGCCCGACAGCAAGGCCTCCTTGCCGGCCTGGACGCGCTTCTCCGCGTCATTCACGAGCTCCACCTGGAACACGCTGCCGCCCACCACGTTGGCGACAAGCACGCGCAGGATGCCGCCCCAGTAGAACGTGAGCCCCTCCGCGGCCACCACGGCGGCCAGCGGCAGGTCCGGAAGCAGCTGCTTGCCCCGGAACTTGAAGCGCACCCGCGTGTAGCGGCCCTTGTTGGCCCAGTGGACCATCTCCCCCTGGAGCTTGCGCAGCCCTTCTTCCATGCGCTTGGGGTCGATTTCGAAGGGCAACACGCGGCCCGCGGTCTCGCCGGACGGGAGCGCCTTGGGACCCGGGCGCCCAGGGGTGGGTTCGTCGGCGAGCACGGGCTCGGCTTCCAGTACGGGGGCCCGAGGGGTTTCGACGGCGGGCTCGGACACCGGCGCGCTGGCGCGACGGGGCGCGGCGCGGGTCCTCGAGGCGGCCTTCTTCGGGGCAGCGGCCTTCTTCGCCTTCGCCTTCGACGCGGCGGGCTTCTTCGCCTTCGACGGACGCTTCTGGGACGTGCTCTTGGCCATGGACACACCTTAAACGAGCCACGGCGACAACGCTTGCATGGTGCCGCCCGATGGTGGGCTTCGCACGGTTCTTCGCACGCACGCCACACGACTTCACGCCGCGCGCGTCCCTTCCCACCGGGCGCTCGGGGATGATGGCGCTCCTTCCCGAAAGGACTGCTCCCCGCATGACTCGCGTCCGGCACGCCCTGCTCTCCGCCCTGCTCCTCGCCGCCCCCATCGCCAGCGCCGCGCCCGCCGACCCCATCGCGTCCCAGGACGCCTGGCCCCGCATCCGCAAGGAGCGCATCCAGAAGTTGCTGCCCCAGGCCATGGCCCGCGCCAATGTGGACGCGTGGGTGGTCATCTGCCGGGAGAACGACAACGACCCGCTGGCCATCCACGTCGGTTGTGAGAACGCCGGAGGCACCGCTGCCTTCCTGTTCCTCAAGCAGGACGCGGCCGTGCGCGGCGTGGCCCTGTCACCGGAAGGCGAGGCCACCGCGCTCCGCGACGTGGGGCCGCTCGATGAGGTGGTGCCGCTGCCGCGCGGAACGAATCTCTACGCGCAGGTGGCCTCGCGGCTGGCGGCGGCGAAGCCGAAGCGCATCGCCGTCAATTCGTCCACGTCGATAGCGGTGGCGGATGGCCTGTCCGCCACGCAGCGCGCCGCGCTGGAGAAGGCCCTGACGCCCGCGCTGCGCAAGAAGCTGGTGTCCTCCGAGGACCTCGTCTCCGAGTGGCTCTCCGTGAAGCTGCCCGAGGAGGTGGACATCCTCCGCAAGGCCGCCGCGCTGACGTCCCAGATGGAGATAGAGGCCTACCGCGCGGTGGTGCCGGGCAAGACGCGCGACGTCGATGTGGCCCGCTTCCTCCGCCAGCGCATGATGGAGCTGGGCGTGGGCGACGCCTGGGCGCCGGACCAGAACCCCAACGTCCAGAGCGGCCCCACGCGCGGGCACTCCCACGCCACCGAGCGCGTCATCCAGCCGGGTGACTTCATCCAGACGGACTTCGGCATCCGCGTGGGCGGCATGTGGGTGACGGACATCCAGCGCTTCGCCTACGTGCTGGCGCCGGGCGAGACGCAGCCGCCCAAGGAGGCCCTGGAGAAGTGGGAGAAGGGCAAGAAAGGCAGCCGGATTGCATTGGCCACCCTGAAACCCGGCGTGCGCGGCTGGGACGTGGACAAGGCCCAGCGTGACTGGATGCGCGAGGCCGGCTCGGCGCCCGTCATGTGGGGAACGGGGCACCCAGTGGGCTACTGGGCGCATGACGTGGGCCCGGCGCTCTCCGGCGCGCAGCAGGGCAAGCCCGCGGCGGGACAGGCGGCGCGCATCGTCCGGCCCGGGCAGGTCTTCGCCTTCGACGGGTTCTTCGCGTGGCCGGACGGCGGCGAGGGCGAGCAGCGCATCATCGCCGTGGAGGAGATGGCCGTCGTCACCGAGACGGGTGCGGAATACCTCATCCCACCCCAGGAGGATTTGGTGCTCATCCCCTCCCCGGGTCCTTCCCGCCCCGTGCCGTGAGACAAGTCTCACATGACAAGCTCGTGGGAGAAGCTTGAGTAGGATGCGCTGAACCGCTCGCGGAGAGGGCCCGATGCAGAACGTGCTGGTGATTGACGACGACGCCTTCGTGCTCTCGGTGGTGAGGGACATCCTCCAGAGCGCGGGCTACGGGGTCGTGACGGTGCAGTCACCCGCCGAGGCGTTCAACCTGGACCTGTCCAGCGTCTCCGCCATCCTCTGCGACTACAACATGCCGGACATGAACGGCTCCGACGTGCTCACGGTGATGCGTGAGATGAAGGATTGCCGGGTGCCGTTCATCTTCCTCACCGGACACGAGGAGCTGGATGACCTCGTGTCCGTGGCCATCCGCTACGGCGCGGAGCTGCTGCCCAAGCCCATCCAGCCCGTGGAGTTGGTGCGGCTGCTAGTGAAGCAGCTCGCCTCCGCGGCCTGAGTGCTACCCCAGCACCGCCACCAACTGGCGGCACTGAGCCAGCAGCTCGCCCTCCTGGGTCCACAGCTGCTGGAAGTCCTCCGAGTACCCCTCCGCCGCCTGCCGTGAGCGCCCCGTGCGCAGGAAGTGGGCGTCCTCGCGCAGGCCCGGGCGCGGCAGGTCGTGGAAGAAGTGCACGGTGAAGTCCACGCTGGCCGCCGCGTGGAACCCATCCACGCGCGAGAGCACCGACGGCGGATAGGCGTCCATCAACCCCACGCACAGCGGCGCGTCCAGCACCATGGGCTCACGCGGGCGAAGCCAACCGCCCGTCTCCGCCACGTCCGCGCCGGAGTACGGCGCCGAGCCCACGCAGAAGCGGTACTCGAAGAAGCTGCAGAAGGTGGGCATGGGCACGTCGTCCGGCACCACGGGGACGTCTTCCGGCGGCGGCACCACCGGGCGCTTCACGTCGAAGTACTCCGTCGCGCCGCCGCGCGAGGTGCCGAACGTGGCGGTGGCCACGCACAGCACACCCGCGGCGCTCTCGATGCGCGCCGTCGCGTGCGTGACGAGCCTCCCCGTCCTTTCGATGCGCGTCTGGATTTCCGCCCCCCCCTCCACCGCGGGCGCGCAGAAGTGCACGGTGAGCGTGCGCACGGGACGGCCCGGCTGCTGGGCCTGCGCCAGGGTGTGCTCCAACGCGCGCAGCGTCGCCCCCGCCACGATGCCGCCATAGGCACCCTTGCCCTGGTACCAGGGCGCGGTGAAGCGGATGCCGTAGCGGTTGGGAGAGAGCGGCTCGGGGGTGGTGGCGGCGAGGAAGGCAGCGGTCATGTCGCGCCGCAGCGTATCAACGCGGACCCGGTGTGTCCGGCCCGAGTCTCACGGGGCTCGCCGCCTCTTCAAGCGGGCAGGCGCCAGTCGATGGGCGGACGTCCGTGGCACTCCAGCGCCTCATTCACGGCGCTGAAGGGACGGCTGCCGAAGAAGCCATTGCTGGCCGACAGCGGCGAGGGGTGTGTGCCCTCGATGACGACGTGCCGCTTCGAGTCGATGAGCTTCTTCTTCTTCTGCGCGTAGCGGCCCCACAGCAGGAACACCACCGGGTCGTCCTTGGCGCTCACCGCGCGGATGACGGCGTCCGTGAAGTCCTCCCAGCCGTGCCCCGCGTGGCTGTTGGGCTTCGCCTGCCGCACCGTCAGCACCGCGTTGAGCAGCAGCACACCCTGCCGGGCCCAGGGAATCAGAGAGCCGTCCTTCGGGCGGGGCACGCCCACGTCGCTCTCCAGCTCCTTGAACATGTTCACCAGCGAGGGCGGCGGCGCCACCCCCGGCTTCACCGAGAAGGCCAGCCCATGCGCCTGTCCCGGCCCGTGGTAGGGGTCCTGGCCCAGCAGCAACACCCGCACGTCTTCATAGGGCGTGAGCCGGAAGGCGGAGAAGAGGTCCTCCTCCGACGGAAAGACGGTGGCCTCCCGCCGCTCCGCTTCGACGAAGCGCTCCAGTTCCTGGAACGACGGCGACGCCAGCGCCGCGCTCAGCTCCTGCTTCCAGTCTTCCGGCAACCCTTCCGCGAGCACTCACGCCTCCCATTCCAGCGGCGGCGGCATTGAAACACCGGCCTTCGGGAGCGCCCACTGCTTTTCCGCCCACCTGCGTGGGAAACCGGCGGTGGGCGGCCCCTGCCCCAAAAAGCAGCCGGGCAGGCGGGGCGGGTTCTTGGGCCCTGGGGCCAGAGCGCGCTAGCCTGGGTGGCGCCATGACGATGTACACCGAGTCACTCCGCGCGTTCCTCAAGCCCGTCCTGCCCTACATGGATGACGAGGCCGTGTCGGAAATCATGATCAACGGCCCGACCGACATCTGGATTGAGCGCAAGGGCCGGCTCACGAAAGTGGATGCATCGTTCACCGACGAAGGCCTGCTCGGCGCCGCGCGCAACATGGCCCAGTTCGTCGGCCGCATGCTCAACGAGGAGCGCCCCCGTCTGGACGCGCGCCTTCCGGATGGCAGCCGCATCCACGTGGTGATTCCGCCCATCGCGCGCAAGGGCACCACCATCTCCATCCGCAAGTTCTTCAAGGAGAAGCTGACGGTCCAATCCTTGATGAAGTTCGGGTCGCTCACGCCGCAGATGGCACGCCTCATCGAGGCCGGCATCGCCACCAAGCTCAACATGCTGGTGGCCGGCGGCACGGGCTCCGGCAAGACGACGCTGCTCAACATCGTGTCGTCGCTCATCCCGGATGAGGAGCGCATCCTCACCATCGAGGACTCGGCCGAGCTCCAGCTCAACCAGTCCCACGTCGTGCCCTTCGAAAGCCGGCCGCCCGACAAGTTCGGCAAGGGCGCGGTGGACATGGGCGATTTGCTCCACTCCGCGCTGCGTCTGCGCCCCGACCGCATCGTCGTCGGTGAGGTGCGCGGCGGCGAGGCCTTCCACCTCATGCAGGCCATGAACACCGGCCACGGCGGCTCGCTGGCCACCACGCACGCCAACACGCCCACGGACACGCTGCGCCGCATCGAGTCGCTGTGCCTCATGTCCGGCGTGGACCTGCCCATGGTGGCTGTGCGCGCCCAGGTGGCCAGCGCCATCAACTTCATCATCTGCTGCGAGCGCCTCCACGACGGCAGCCGCAAGACGATTGCCCTGTCGGAGGTGCTGCCCCTCAACGAGAAGGGCGACTACCGCACCCAGGACATCTTCGTCTTCACGCCCGTCACCAAGGACGAGGACGACCACATCCTGGGCTACCACGCGCCCACCGGCATCATCCCCAACTTCGTCAGCAAGGCGCGCGCGTACGGCTTCCACGACCTGGACGAGTCCTTCTTCGACCCGGCCACCTACGGCCTGCCGCCGCCGCCCACCTTCCACGCGGGTGAGTCGTACACCGTGCGCTGGGCCCCGTCGCTCAAGCACCGCGAGGAGGGACGTCCGGACCCCGCCCACTTCAAGCAGGAGTGGGCCGCCTTCGAGCAGCGCCTCAAGCAGGACGCCCGCGACGCGAAGGCCGGCAAGGCCGCCGCCGCGCCGCCTCCGCCTCCCGCGCCGGCCGTGCAGGTGCAGGTGCCCGCGAGTCACCCCACCCCGCCGCCCTCGGCGCGCGCCCGGCCGCCGGAGCCTCCGCCGGCCGTGAAGCCCGCAACGCCCGTGGCCCGGCCCGCCGCCGCGCCGCCGCGCCCGCCGCCCGCCATGGACGACGACGCGACGCCGCCGCCCACGCGCAACCCCTTCGCGGAGGCCCCCGAGGAGACGCGCACCGCCATCCCCACCGAGGCCAAGGTCGAGGTCTCCGAGGACCTGCTCGCGGACGATGACGGCCCCAGCACGGTGCCCCCGCGCCGGCCGCCGCCCTTCACCCCGCCTTCGCGGGCACCCTCGCCCAACCTGGCCACCGGCGCACGGCCAGCCCTGGGCGCGCGCCGCCCCCCGCCGTCCCGCCCCGCGCCAGAGCCCGATGAAGACGACGACAGCACCCAGGGCTCGAATGGCGGCTCCGAGAAGACCCAGATTCGCCCGGCCCCGTCGGAGCGGCCCCGGCGCTGAAGCCATGACCCGGCCCGGCGCGTCGGAAACGACCCCGGGCCGGTGGGGCGGCCTCCCACCACACGCGCTCCGCCCCGGCGGGTTTCACCCGAAGCACGGGCGGTGATTCCCGACCTTGCGAGGAGGTCCGGTCGGGGGGAAAGTGATTGGGTGTGGATCTCCCTCCTCGCCGCGCTCACCCTGGCCACCCAGGCACCCGCCGCGGCTCCCCCGCCGCCCCTGTCCGTCCTGGTCGCACCGCCTGACGCGGCGGGAGCTCCCTCCCACGTCGTCGAGTTCGCGCAGGAGCACGTGGCCGAGCAGCTCCGGGCCCGTGGGCTGGTGGTGGTCCGTATCGAGGACATCACCCGCAAGCTGTCCGCGTCCAAGCGCCGCCCGCTGCTGCGCTGCAACCGCACGGCGCCCTCCTGCATCCGCGCGTTGGGCGCCGCGGGGAAGACGGAGCTCGTCCTGGTGACGGAGCTGGGCCAGTTGCTCAGCGGCTATCGCACGGGCGCGCGCATCTACACCGCCAACGACGGCGCGCTCGTCACCGAGCACCTCATCCCCGGCGTGAGCGAGGACCAGTTGCTGGACTCGCTCACCCAGTCGATCGACGCGGTGGTGCCCGTGGCGCAGACGGCCTTGCGCGGCCCGCCGCCGGCGCCGCCCCAGGCCGAGCCGCCCCCGCCGCCCGTGGCCGTGGTGGAGGCGAAGCCGCTGGCCCCGGAGCTGGAGCCCGAGCCCATCCGCCCGCTGCGCCGCTGGGCGTGGCTGCCCGCCGCGGGCGGTGTCGCCCTGGCCGGCGTGGGCACCGTCTTCTACCTGCAGGCGGGCGACAAGTACTCGCGGCTCGACAAGGACGGCACGCCGGACGCTCCGCTGGACAACGCGGATGGACTCGCGTCGTCGGGCCGCCGGGCGCAGACCCTGAGCCGGGTGGCCTTTGGGCTGGGCGCGGCGGGGCTCGTGACGGGCGCGGTGATGTTCCTGCTGCCCGGTGAGCTGCCCGCGAAGGTACAGCCCTCCGCCGCCGTGGTCCCCGGTGGGGGCATGGTGGGCCTGTCCGGGACGTTGCCTTGAATTCGAGGAGAGTCATGCGGAAGACCAGGATGCTCGGCGCCACGGGCACGGCGCTCGTGGCGGCGCTCGGTGCGGGCGCTTGCTACGACTTCGATGGTGCACGGCAGCGCTGCAGCGACGAGGGGCGCTGCGAGCCCAACGTCGCCGCCTGTACGCCCGTCCCCGGCGAGGACCTTCCCGACGACGCCTTCGCCGATACCGACTGTGACGGCGTGGATGGCCAGGCGGACGCGGGGCTCTTCATCGACCCCATGGACGGGGATGACGACGCGGGCGTGGGCACCCGGCTGGCACCGCTGCGCACCGTGGGCCGCGCGCTGGCGATGCTGCGCGAACTGGATGGCGGCCCGCGCCACCTGTTCCTCGCGGGCGGCGCCTACGACGAGGCGGGCCTGGTGCTGGACGTCCCCGTCTCGCTGCACGGCGGCTATGCCGGACGCAGTGGCGGTTGGCGTCGCGCCGCGAACCGCGTGGCCATGTTCGACGCCGGCACGCTGGGGTTGACGGTGCAGGGACTCCAGGACGCCGGTGTGCTGATGGAGTACGTGCAGGTCAGCGCCGCCACCGCGACCGGCCCCGGTGAGCCCTCCATCGCCGTGCGCATGGTGGACTCCTCCGGGGTCCGTCTGCGTCACGTCACCCTGGCCGCGGGCGCGGGGGGCCAGGGCGCCCCCGGCGAGGCAGGGGACACGGGCCTGGGCGGCCCCGACGGAGGCGAAGGGCAGAGTGGAGGCGTCGGCAACTCCGATACGGGCATGGGTGGGACGCCTGTCGCCATCACCTGCCCAGATGGCATCGAACCCACGGGCGGCGTGGGTGTGATTGGCAGCGGCAACGGCTCTCCTGGACGGGATGGTGGCACGGGCGGGCCCGGCGAGACGGGCGGCGCGGGTGGCGCGGGGGGGGATGCGCCAGACGCCGCGTGCTCCGGGCGTGAGTGCGTCTGCAACCCCTCCGAGGGCGAGAAGGGTCAGGGCGGCACGGACGGAGGCCCCGGTACACCGGGTGACGGCGGCACGGGCATGGGGGTGCTGCGCGACGGGACATGGATCGCCGACCAGCAAGGCGAGCCCGGCAGCGGCGGCACGGCGGGCTCCGGCGGTGGTGGCGGCGGGTCGGGTGGAAGCTGCAGAATCGACAACGTGAGCGTCGCTGGCGGCGGCGGCAGCGGCGCGGGCGGAACGGGCGGCTGTGGTGGTGCGGGTGGCGGTGGCGGTGGCGGTGGCGGCGCGTCCATCTCCCTGCTGCTCATCGGTTCCCAGGCGGCCATGGAGGAAGGCAGCGTCCTTCGCACGCTCGGTGGAGGCCCGGGTGGCGAGGGGGGCGAAGGCGGTACCGGAGGTCCCGGAGGTGAAGGCGGGCACGGCGGCAACGGCGGCGAGGTCGTACGGGACGGAGGCGTCGTCGACGGAGGCGTCATCATCCACCGGACGACCGGCGGAGCGGGCGGAGCGGGCGGTCCCGGCGGCGCGGGCGGCGCGGGCGGCGGAGGGGGGGGCGGTGGCGGTGGGCCCTCGGTGGGCGTGTGGTGTGGCCCGGGCGCGACGGTCCGCTACACGGATGGCGGCGTCACCTTCCAGGTCGGGCCGGGCGGTCCGGGCGGCGCCGGCCCCGGGCTCGAAGGGAGCACGGGCGAACGAATGCCGGACTTCAACTGCGTCAGTGCCAACCCGTAGCGTCCGTTGTCCGACGTTGGGGTGCCTGCCCGGAGGGCGCTTGCGTGCTGCGCCTGACCGCCGGCCAGGCACTCCGGGCTGGAGCACATCGCCCCACCCGGGTCCTCCTGCTACGCTGCTTCCCGGTTTGAGATGGCTTCCGAGTTGATCTGCGATACCTGCGGCCTGGCCGTACCTGCCGACACCACCGTGTGCCCACGCGATGGGACGGTGGTGCTGTCGTCGTTCGACGTGCCCCCGCGCGAGGAGCCGAACGTGGTGGTGCAGGCCTCAGAGCCGCCCGCGGCCGTGCAGCGGGACCCGCTCATCGGCTTGAAGCTGGGCGAGTACGAGCTGCGCTCGCGCATCGGCGTGGGCGGCATGGGGCTGGTGTACGAAGGCATCCAGCCGCTCATCGGCAAGCGCGTGGCGGTGAAGGTGCTGCGTCCGGAGCTGGCCCACTCCACCGAGCAGGTGGAGCGGCTGCTGGCGGAGGCCCGCGCCGTCAACGCCATCCGTCACCGGGGCATCATCGACATCTTCGGCTTCGGCCAGGTGCCGGACGGCCGGCAGTACATCGTCATGGAGTACCTGGAGGGCCAGGCGCTCGACGCGGTGCTGACGGAGAAGAACCGGCTTCCGGTGCAGGAGGCGCTGGCGCTGCTCGACGAGGTCCTGGCCGCGCTGGCCGCCGCGCACGGCGCGGGCGTGGTGCACCGCGACCTCAAGCCGAGCAACATCTTCCTGGTGCAGCAGCCGGACGGCTCGCGCTACGTGAAGGTGCTGGACTTCGGGCTCGCCAAGCGAGGCCAGGGCCCCACCGGCCGCACCGCGCAGACGCGCACGGACATGGTGGTGGGCACGCCGGAGTACATGGCGCCGGAGCAGGCGCGCGGCCAGGAAGTGGGTCCGATGACGGACCTCTACGCCCTGGGTGTCGTCACCTTTGAAATCGTCACCGGCCGCCTGCCCTTCGTGGGCAGCTCGCCAGTGGACCTGCTGATGAAGCATGTGGAGGCGCGGCCGCCTCGCCCGTCGGAGTTCGTCTCCGATTTGCCGCCCGCGCTGGACGCCTTCATCTTGCAGATGCTCACCAAGGACCCGGAGACGCGCCCCAACTCCGCGGACGCGCTGCGGCAGCAGCTCCACAAGCTGCGCCGCACCCTGCGGGCCTCCACGCGCTCCAACCCCAGCGCGCTCGCGCCCGGCTTCGAGAAGGCCGCTGCGGTGGCGGAAGTCGACTCGCGCCGTCCCACCACGCCGGTGCCGGTGCCCCCGGAGCTGAACACCGAGCTGACCTCGCAGGAGCTGCACGCCGCGGGCGTCCGCAGTCCGCTGCGCAAGCACCTGCCGCTGGTGGGTGCCGTGGGCTTCGCCGTGCTGCTGCTCGCGGGCGCCGCCGCGGTCGTCATCCGCGGCGCGAAGGCCCCCGCGCTCGTGCCGCCGTCCATCACGCCGCAGCAAGCCGCGGCGCCGGAGCAGGCCGCTGCGGTCACGCCACAGCAAGCCGCGGCGGCGGAGCAGGCCGCTGCGACGCCCCCGCCTCCCGCCGAGCCAGCGCAAGCGCCCGTGGAGGAAGTGCCGCTTCAGCCCCTGGTCGTCGCCGCCGTCGCGCCGGCTCCGCCGGACGGCGTGGAGCGTCCGCCGCCGGCCCCGCGCGCCGAGAACACCCGCGTCGCGCCGCCTCGCCCCCTGAAGGCCTCCGCCCCCACGCTGGAGGACATCCTCCAGAGCATCAACCGGCTGGAGCGCCGGGTGGACCGGCTGGAGACGAGCGGGAAGATTGACGCCCCCAAGGCCAACGCCGCGCGCAACCTGCTGGCGAAGTACCGCGACGACGCGCGGGCCGACACCAGCGCCCCCGCCCGCATCGACCTGCTCAAGAAGGTGACGGGCGTGGCGGGGATGATTCGCTGACCCGCGCCTGACTCAGCGCGCGCAGGCCAGCGGCTGGGCCATGGCGTTGCGCGCGCGGTCCTCGCTCACCAACCGCCACGCCGCCAGGTCCTCCAGCAACCGATTGCGGTCCTGCCGGAGCACCGTGGGGTTCTTGCAAATCTTGATGCCGTAGTAATCGGAGTACGGGGGCAGCGCGAGTTGCAGCTCGGCGAGTTCCTCCAGCTTCAACTCGCTCAGCTCACGGCCAAAGAGCGCCAGGGCCGCGTCCTCCACGCCGACGATGCCGCGCTCGAAGTAGATGATGGACAGGTCGTACGCGATGAGCTGGTCCTTCTGCATGAAGGTGTGGATGCGGTGCGCGGCCACCGACCGCTCACGCGTGCCCTCGATGCCCAGCGCGGCGGCGATGCGCATGGCCAGGACGCGCTCACACGCCCCGTCTCCCGGCGGCGACGTGCCCACGGTGGCGCCCAGGAACAGACGCCAGGCCCACGCGGGCCCGTCCTCGCGTGGCGTCTGGAAGTACCGGGGGCACTCCAGGTGGCGGATGTACAGGGCCACCAGGTCCTTGGGCAGCTTGGAGAAGTCCGGCCGCACGAAGGTGATGGGGCGCGGGTTGCGCTGGGACTGCCCCGCCCGGAGGCTCATCCGCTCGCCTTCGATGCTGTGCTTGAGCTGCTTCTCCACGTCGAATTCGCTCTCCAGCGGCGGCAGCTTGCTCGCCGTGTAGAGGTACGTCAGCGGAATCACCACGCCGGCCAGGCCCAGCATGAACAAGATTGTCCAGAGCAGACTCTTCACCCCCTCAGGCTACCAGGGGGCGGCACGCGCCGGGCGCGTAGGTTAAAACCCCGACATGCCCGACTGGCACCCGGCCACCGTCACTGACAGTGCACCCGCCGCAGATGGCCTCACCGACCTCGTGCTGGACGTACAGGGCACGCCCCTGGCCGGAACCCATGAGCGGCCCGGCCAATACGTCCACCTGCGCCTGCCTGGTGTGGGACAGGGGCTCTTTGCCATCGCCTCCCCGCCCGGCCGCCCGGGGACGCAGTGGGAGTTCCTCCTCAAGGTGGGCAGCCCACTGTCCGACGCCCTCATCCACCTGCCCCGGGGCGCCCACGTCGACGTGTCACGGCCAGAGGGACGAGGCTTCCCGCTGGAGCGCGCCCGTGGCCAGGACGTGCTCCTGTTCGCCACCGGCTCCGGCATCTCCGCCATCCGCTCCGTCATCACCAGCATCCAGTTGGAGCGCGGCGCCTACCGCCAGGTGACGCTCTACTTCGGCGCGCGCACACCGGGCGCCTTCGCCTACACGGACGAACTCCACGAGTGGGAAGCCGGCGGGGTGCGCGTGGTGCGCACCGTCAGCCAGCCCGGCGCCAGCGGCTGGCAGGGCCTCACGGGCTATGTGCAGGCCCACCTGGGCGAAGGGCCCGTGCAGGCCGCGGTGGCCTTCCTCTGCGGGCAGAAGGAGATGGTGCGGGGCGTGATGACGACGCTCCAGGCCCGCGGCATGCCCGCGGGTGACATCCACCTCAACTTCTGAGCGGTGGCGTGAGAACTACGGAGCGACGGACGCGCCGGCCGTGCCCGGCCCCTGCACGGTGGGCGATTCATAGCCCACGTCCAGCAGCACCGCCGCCGGGTCGCTGTCCCCGTCGCGGCTGGCCACCTGGGGCGTCCACGCGGCCACGCCCAGCCAGCGCCCATCCGGGCTGAAGCGCACGCGCCGCACGGACCAGTCGAAGCGGTGCTCGCCGCGCGCGTCCGCGTCACCTTCGGTGAACAGGTACACGCGCTTGTCCCAGCCGCCGCTGGCCAGCGAGCGCCCGTCCGGGGAGATGGCCGCGGTGGCCACCACGCCCCGGTGCACCGGCCACTTCGCCAGCACCTGGCCGGACTGCGCGTCCACCAGCGCGCCCGCGTTGAAGGGGCCCTGCGGCTCCTCCACGCCCTTGCGCTCGCGCTCGTACACGCCGCGGTCGCGCTCCGGCTTCTGCTCCGACAGGCCCACCCCCAGCCGCTGGCCGCGCGCGTCCACGGTGACGTCGCTCACGTAGGCCGGGAAGGGAAACTCCGAGCGACGCGCGAGCACCAGCGCGTCCACCGTCACCGCGCCCTCGGGCGGGCCGCCCTTCAGCGACAGCACGGCCTCCTGCGTGACTTCGTCGAAGGCCACGTCCACCCGTTCGGAGAAGGGCGCGCCCAGCACGCCCTGGGTGCCCTGCGGCACGCACGCGTCGCAGATGGCGACGTCCACGCCCTCCACCCGCATGGACTTGAAGCGCAGGGACTGGGCCGGCGCCAGCCGCGCGGCGATGGTGCCCAGCGGCCCCGGCACGTTGACCGTCTCCTTCAGGAAGGGCACGTCGATGCCCGCCGCGGCGGCCGCCTCGCTGGTGAGCACCAGCGCGGGCGCGCGCGCATCCAGCGCGAAGGACAGCGGCGCCTTGTCATTCACCGTGCCGCCCAGCACCACGGAGCCGGCGCGCCGCTCGAAGCGCATGCGCGCCTGTCCCGGCCGCAGCCCCTCCACGGAGGTGCGCCAGGCCCGCACGTGCTTGTCCCAGCCGCCCGAATACAGCGTCCCGTCCGGCGCGAAGGCCAGCGCCGTCACCGGCCCCAGGTGTCCGCGCTCCTCGGAGCCGTACTCCAGCGCGGGCGCCGACAGCACCGTCATCAGGCCCTTGTAGCTGCCCACCACCAGCCACTGCCCTTCCGGGTGGAAGGCCACCACGGACAGCGGCTCCTCGGTGCGGCGCTCCGCCACGAGCACGCCGGTGGCCGCGTCGAAGAGGCGCACCACGCTGTCCTTGCCCGCGGTGGCCACGCGCGTGCCATCCGGGGAGAAGGCCACGCCCTCCACGTCGAACTCGTAGGGGTTGATGGCCGGGTCCGCCAGCATCGTCGGCTCGGCGGAGCCCAGCTCCCAGACGGAGAGGAAGTAGGACTTGCTGCCCAGGCGCGAGTACGCCACCCGGGCGCCTCGGGGCGCGAAGGCCAGGCCCCAGATGAAGTCCTTGTTGTTGAGGACGGCCTTGCGCCCAAGGCCCGAGGCGCTACCGGACACCCAGGTGCCCGGCTCCGACGCCAGCCGGGCGCTCAGCTCCGGGGACACCCGAGGAGGCGCGTGTGCACAGCCACCACCGCCCACCGCCACCACCCCGCCCGCCAGCAGTGCGAACGCCCCCCTCGCGAACTTCATGTCCCTGAGCCTCCTGACGCCGAGGCGGCCTTCTGCCGCTCCTTCTCGACGTTGATTTCCGTGACGCCCTTGTTGTCGATGGACAACAGGAACAGCTGCTTCACCGCCTCGCGCTTCTCGTTGAAGGACGTGCGCCCGGTGGCCCCGTCGAAGTTCTTCAGGTTGGCCATCGCGTCACGCATCTGCGCGCGCGTGCGCGGTGCATCCTTCTGCTCCATGAGCTGCCGCAACATCCGACCGGAGTCGTAGCCAATGGCCTCCAGCAGACCCGGGTCCCGCCCCGTCTCCGCCCGGTAGGCCTCGCGGTACTGCTCCACGAAGCGGCGAGTGGCCGGGCGCTGCGAGTCCACGAAGAAGCCGTCCACGAACACCGAGCAGGTGACGAACTTGCCGCCGCGCTCCACCAGCTCCGGCAGCCCCGAGCGGCCCTTGGGGCTGCTCCACTGGTTGGCGCCGAAGAGCGTCACCGTCTTCAGCTCCTTCTTGCCCGTCGTCTTGCGGATGCGCTCCAAATCACGCGGGTCGCACGCGTTGGTGACGATGTCTTCCACCGCCAGCGCGGGCGCCACCAAGCTGACGCGGCGCCAGTCATCCGGCATGAAGATGGCGTCGAAGTCGATGATGGGCTCCACGCCGCTCTTCACCTTCTCCATCGCCTTGCGGCGGCGGAAGGCGTCCAGGTTCTCCCCCTGCACGTCGCGCACGCCCTCGATGTAGTCGCCGCGGTCATCCAGGTAGTAGCGGCCCACCAGCTTCTTGGCCTCGGTGGTGAAGGTCGTCTGGTCGTGCGAATAGCGCTCCGCCCCGCGCACGCCGCCGCCCCGCGCCACCACCTGATCCCAGAAGGCATCCGCCAGCTCCACGCCGTAGGGGATGTTCGGGTACAGCAGCGCGAAGCGCTTGTAGCCCTTCACGTTCATCGCGTAGTCGGCGATGGCCTCCGCCTGCGCCGCGTTGGTGAGCATGTTGCGGAAGACGTAGCTGCCCAACTCGGTGATGCCGTCCTGCCGGCTCATGGTCAGCAGCGGCACCTGAAGCTCCTCGGCCACCAGCGCCGCGCGCTTCGAGTCATCCGCCAGCAGGGGCCCCAGCACGGCGATGGCGCCGTCGTCGAAGGCCAGCTGCTCCATGGCCTGACCCGTCTTGTTGACGTCGCCCTGCGTGTCCTTCACCACCAGCTCCACGCCGCTGCCTTCCAGCCCCAGTTGGATGCCGCGCAGCACCGCCTCGCCAATGGGCTGGTAGCGGCCCGTCATGGGCAGCAGCACGCCCACCGTGCGGGGGCGGGCCTCCACCCGGCGCGTGGCGCGGGCCAGCAGCTCGCGGGCCTGCGGCGCGAAGGCGTGGCCGGGCGCCTGGGCGAGGAAACGGTTCAGCGTCTCCTCCAGCCGCGTCCAGTCCCGCAGGTGGTAGTAGACGCGCGCCAGCTTGAAGGTGATGACGGGCCACGCCGGGTTGGACGGCGACAGGCCCTCCGCCACGCGGGCGATGTCCACGAAGGCCGCGCGGCCCTCCACCAGCGCCTCCACCTTGGCCACCGCGGCGGCCTGCGCCTGCGCGCCCTGGGCCTGGCCCGCCTCGTCCACCGCCATCTGCAGCGCCTGCCCGTAGAGGCCGGCGCCCTCCGCGGCGCGAGCGGCCTCGTTGAGCAGCTGGGTACGCTCGGCGCCACTGGCGCGCTCGGCGAGGCTGGAGAGCGTCTGGTACGCGTCGCGGTAGGCGCCCACCTCCATCGCGGAGATGGCCAGCTTGTGCTTGGCGTCATCCGCCCGCGAATGGAGCGGGTTCTCGAAGAGCAGCTCGTTGAAGCTCTTGCGCGCGTTGACGAAGTCCCTGGACTCGAAGAAGAGGACACCGGCCTGATAGAGCGCGTCCTGGCCCGCGGTGGTGGCGGGATACGCCTTGCGCACCGACAGGTAGGCCTCCGCGGCCTTCTTCTTGTCCGGGGTGGCGCTGGCCGTCTGGGACGCCTGCGCCAGCGCCGCGTCGGCGGTGGGGTCCTTCTTCGCCTCCACCGAAGGACGCGTGGGGAACGGGTCTCCCGAAGGCAGGTCCCCGCCGGTGTCACCTCCGGAGGGCGTGCGGGTGGACCGGGGGCAGGCCGTCAGCAGCAGGGCCAGGGCGATGACGAGCGAGCGGCGCAGGGTGGGCAGGACATCCATGGCAGGGCCGTGCATAGCAGTGGGGTGCGCCCCCGTCGACACCCGAGCGGGGGGAAGATTCCACTGCCAGGATCCGCTGTTTTGCAGTGCCCGTGCCCACGGCGGCCTGCCGCGCCGCGGCGCCCGCCTGCCCACCAGGCGCGGCACGGAAGCCGCGCTTTCGCGGCCCCGCGCCCGCAACCGTCGTCAGCCGAACAGCTCCTTCACCTTGGCGATGAAGCTCTTCGACTGCGGGTGCGACTCCTCGCCGGAGGCCTCCGCGAACTTCTCCAGCAGCTCGCGCTGCTTCGACGACAGCTCGGTGGGCGTCTCCACCACGACGCGCACGTGCTGATCTCCCCGCTGCTGGCTGTGCAGGTGGGGGATGCCCTTGCCCTTGAGCCGGAACACCTTACCGGACTGGGTGCCGTTGGGGACGGTCATCTTCACCTTGCCGTCCAGCGTGGGGACGTCGATTTTCGCGCCCAGCGCCGCCTGAGTGAAGGAGATGGGCACCTCGCAGAAGACCTCGTACTCCTCGCGCTGGAAGAGCGGGTGCTCCTTCACGATGACGGTGACGTAGAGGTCACCCGGCGGACCGCCCCGGTCTCCAGGCTCGCCCATGCCGGACAGCCGCACGCGCGTGCCGTTGTCCACGCCGCCCGGGATGGCCACCTCGATGACCTCCTCGGAGGGCACCTTGCCCGAGCCCTTGCAGCGCGTGCACGGGTCCGGCACCACCGCGCCCGTGCCGCCGCAGTCACCGCAGGGCCGGGACACCGCGAAGAAGCCCTGGGTGTAGCGCAGCTCGCCGCTGCCGCCGCACGCCGAGCAGGGCCGGGGCCCGGTGTTGCTCTTGCTGCCAGAGCCGGAGCAGGTGTCGCACTTCTTCGGCCGGGGAATGGTCACCTTGGGCCGGCAGCCGAAGGCCGCTTCCTCGAAGGTGATTTCCAGGTTGTAGCGCAGGTCCGCGCCACGCGAGCTCGTCCGCCGCCCACCCCGGCCACCGCCGAAGATGTCGCCGAAAATCTCGCCGAAGATGTCGTTGATGTTGACGCCCTGGAACCCGCCCCCGGCGCCACCAAAGCCCTCGAAGGGGTTGCCCGCGTGCCCGAAGCGGTCGTACTTCGCCCGCCGTTCAGGGTCGCTCAGCACCTCATAGGCTTCCGAGGCCTCCTTGAACTTCTCCTCGGCGTCCGAGTTCCCCGGATTGCGATCCGGGTGGTACTGCAGCGCCACCTTGCGGAACGCGCTCTTGAGCTCCTGCGCGGAGACAGATTTCTGGACGCCCAGGACCTCGTAGTAGTCGCGTTTCTGACCCGCCGCCGCTGACATTGATTACAACCCCTGGAATTTGCTGTGCTTTTTTGCGCTGCGTAAAATCTTGAGTCACTATAACGCAGCGAAACGCACCGGCAATCCAGCGGGGACACGCGCCGCCCGCGCCCACCCGGTGCCGGGCGGGCATCCGGGCGGGTGGCGTGGCGGGAAGAGAGGAAGCCGTCAGACGGTCCACACGCGGTTGGCCGTCAGCTCCATCCGGGCCAGCCTGCGCTTGAGTCCGGGGTCCACCGCGCCCGTCGCGGCCCACTTGGGCACCACGAAGTGGAGCTCCGCGTTGTACAGCTTCGCGGCGCTGGCCAGGAGGCTCCAGCGGTTCTCCGCCGTGGGCTCGTCCACCATGTGCGGGGTGACGATTTCCAGGATGATGGGCGTGCGAGCCGAATCCGACTGCCGACAGGTGAAGTCGGGGCGATGGTCCTCGATGGTCCCCGACAGGATGGGAGGAGGCATGAACCCGGGGAGGCGCGCCTTGATGTCCGTGTAACCGATGGTGCGGAAGTACTCGGCCATCAGCCACAGGAGCCGCCGGCGCTCCTCGTCCTCCACCACCGGCTCACAGCCCGGATTGAACAGGGCCTCTTTTTCGTTATTGGTTTCCATGGCTCCCCTGAACCTGTCCGCAGGGTTGAAGGTGGGCAATGGAACTGGCCCGGGCGCTGCAAGCGCCCGGTGGCAGGGCAGCCGACAGGGCACCAGCCCCCGAAACCCGGTAGCCTTGGACCTTCTGGCGACTCAGTGACAGAGTCCGCCGCCGAACAGTGGCTCCCCGTCCTTCTCCTCACGTCTATCGTCGGCTCCTCGGCTACCTCCGCCCGTACCGGCTGCTGCTCGCCGCGGGTGTCGGCGCGTCCGTGGCCGCGGCCATCGCCACGTCCGCCTATGCCTGGGTGGTGGGCCCCCTGCTGCGCGCGCTGCTCACCCACGAGCCCGTCACCGTCGCCGGGGTATCCCTGCCGGGAGACGCCCTGCTCAAGCGGCTGCCCCTGCTCGTCGTGGCCGTGGCCATCGTGAAGGCCACCGCGCAGTTCCTCCAGGGCGGGCTGATGCAGCGGCTGGGGCAGCGCGTGATGGCGGACCTGCGCGGGTTCCTCTACGGACGGCTGCTCGGCCAGCCGCCCGCGTTCTTCGAGCGGCGGCACTCCGGCGAGCTGCTGGCGCGCTTCACCGCGGACGTGCCCCTGGTCGAGTTCTCCGTGACGCAGGCGCTCACGTCCTACGTGAAGGACGGGCTGCAGATCATCGCGCTGCTCGCCACCTGCTTCTTCATCGACAAGACGCTGTTCCTCTTCACCTTCGTCGTCGTGCCGGTGACGGTGCTGCCCATCAACCGCTTCGCGCGCTCACTGAAGAAGGTGGCCACGCGCTCGCAGGAGCGGCTGGGCTCGCTGACGGCGCTCACCGCCGAGCAGCTCCAGAACCTGCCCGTGGTGCAGGCCTTCCGCGGACAGCCGCGGGCGCTGGAGGCCTTCGAGGTGGAGGCGGACAAGTACCTGGGGGAGATGCGCCGCTCGCTCTTCCTGCGTGGCGCGGTGAGCCCCACGGTGGAGCTCCTGGGCATCGCCGGCGTGGCCATGGCGGTGGCCTGGGGCGCGCGCGCGGTGGCGGCGGACCCCGCGTTGGCGGGGCGGCTGCTCTCCTTCATGGCCGCCGCGTTGCTGCTGTACCAGCCCGTGAAGTCGCTCAGCGGCACGCTGTCACAGGTGCTGACGGGCATGGCCGCCGCGGAGCGCCTCTTCGCCTTGGCGGACGAGCCGGCCGCGCCGGACGTGGGCGACGCCGCCGGGCCGCTGTCGCGCGAGCTGAGGCTGGAAGGCGTGCGGGCCACCTACGCGGACGGACGCGAGGCGCTGCGCGGGGTGGACCTGGTAGTGCCCGCTGGCGCGCGCGTGGCGCTGGTGGGGCCCTCCGGCGCGGGCAAGACGACGCTGTTCTCCGTGCTGCTGGGCTTCTTGCCCACGTCGGGCGGACAGGTGCTGTGGGACGGGGCGCCGCTGACGGCGCTCCAGCCGTCCAGCGTGCGCGGCCAGGTGGCGTGGGTGCCCCAGGAGCCAGTGCTCTTCTCCGGCACCGTGCGGCACAACCTCCGCCTGGGCCGGCCCGAGGCGACGGACGAGGAGCTGTGGGAAGCGCTGCGGCTGGCGCACGCGGACGACTTCGTCCGCTCGCTTCCCGGTGGCCTGGATGAGTTGGTGGGCGAGCGCGGCGGCCGGTTGTCCGGCGGACAGCGGCAGCGGCTGGTGCTGGCGCGGGCCTTCCTGTGCCGGCCGTCGGTGCTGCTGCTGGACGAGCCCACCAGCGCGCTCGACGCGGCGAGCGAGGCCGCGGTGGGGGAAGGCCTGGTCGCCCTGATGAAGGGGCGCACGGTGCTCGTCATCGCGCACCGGCTGTCCACGGTGCGTGACGCGGACCTGATTGCCGTGGTGGAGGCCGGCCGCGTGGTGGAGGCCGGCACCCACGCGGAACTGCTCGCCCTGCGGGGCCGGTACACGCAGCTCCTGGGCGAAGGCGCCGTCGCGGCGTGAAGGCGGCGCGCGGCCCTGGCTGATGCCGGACACCCCTCCCGCTTCCGGCCTTGCACCTCCACCGTCGCTCTGCCAGCGTCCCTGGCTGACTTCGATGCGTCCCCGGGAGCCCCTGTCCCTCAACGCCCTGCTGCTCGTCCCCGCCCTGGCGCTCGCGGCCCTGGCGTGTGTGGCGGTGTCAGCTCGGCAGGGCCCCCTGGCCACCGCAGCCACCCTGACGCTGCTGCTGCTCCCCATCGTCTTCCGGTTGTGGACACGCACCTGGTACCGCGGGCTCGTGCTGCGCGGTGTGGGCGTCTTCCTGATGGGCATGCACGTGCCCCTGCTGCTGGCCGGCGTCCTCGCCTATGGCCGCATCGGTTGCAGCGGCGGCGGGTGTCCCAAGCTCTACCTGCTGGGTGTGCTCGTCTCTCCCGTCGCAGGGGTGCTGGCGAGCGTCATCTACTGGCTCGTGGGTCGTCCCCCGGTCTAATTTCACAGGCTTAACCGGAGAGACTACTCTCTCCTGAAATGCTCGTTCCGCTCCGGCTTCGTCTCGCGCCCGGCCTGGCCGTGGCGCTGGCCGTGCCCATCACAGTGTTCGTGTGGTGCTTCACACTGGGTCCCCTGCTGGAGGGGATGGCCGGGGTGTCGCACGCATTCCAGGCGGCCGGGCCATTCGCCGCGCTGGTGGCGCTGGCGCTGGCGCTGGAGGTGCCGCTGCTGTCCCTGGCGCTGGTCGGCTCCGGCATGGAGCGGCGGGTGCCCTTGTCCGCGATGCTGGGACTGGCCACGTTGCCGTGGATGCTGGGGTTGATGGGCACCGAGGTCCTGATGGACCGGGTGCTGGTCTCCCTGCCCCGGCTGGACACGGTGGAGGCGGGCTTGGTGCTGGCGACCAGCACGGGAGAGGCCATGGCGCCGCGGCTGCTGGGCGCCTGGACGAGCACCGCGCTGCTGCTGGGGCTGGCGCTGGGACTGGCGCTGGCGCACTTCGGCCCCACGGGCTTCCGGGAGGCCGCGGGCCCCCGCAACCGCGGACTGTTGCTGGCCAGCGGCGTCTCCGCGGCCCTGGCCTCGGTGGCCATGGTGGGCGCGCTCGAGGCCCGCCACCTGCTGAGCTTCCTCACCAGCCTGGCGCGGATGCCGGACGCGGAGCGCTCGGAGTTGATCGCCACGGGGCTTGCCGCGACGGCGAACCTGCGCGCGCTGCGGTGGACGTGCACCGGGGTGCTGGCGGTGCTGGGACTGACGCTGCTGATGGCCCGGCGCGTCGGGGAAGACGCCCACACGCCGCTGGGCTGGTCCGCCCGGCTGGTGCCCGCCACCGCGGTGGCCGTGCTGCTGGTGCTGGATGCGCAGCCGGTGAACTCCGCCACGGAACACCCGCCGGTGGCCATTCCCGCCGAACACGGCGAGGGCCCCTCGGGGAGCATGCCGCAGCCGCCCTCCGGAGACGTGAGCCCCGCTCAGCCCATCAAGATGAACGCCAGCATCCCGAACCCCACCAGCAACCCCAGGGCGAGCACCAGCAGCATCGTCATGCCCTCACCGGGCCGCACCACCGGAGGCGTGACATCCTCCACCACCGCCACCGCAGCGGGCGGCACGTCGAAGACGGCGGCCTGAGCCGTCGTCACGACGGGCGCCTCCACGGCGGGCAGCGTGGGCTCCGAGGGACGGACAAGGCCGCCCTTCATCTCCAGGCCCTCGCGCGCCAGCGCCAGCACCCGCTGCATGTGGAGCAGGTAGCGGTCCTGTCCCGTGTACGTGCCCATGGCGAGCGCGGCGCGCATCAGCCGCTGCGGCACGAGCTCCGGGTCCGTCTGGACCACCGCCGCGGCCGTGGGCTTGCCGCCGCCGCGCTCCAGGTAGCCGGTGCGCACGCCCTCACCGCTGGCCCACACGTAGTGGTCCTCCAGCAGCGTGAGCTCCTGCCGGCGCACGCGCCCCTCTGAATCCACCAGGGACATCAGCTCCGCGCCGTCCGGGCACAGGTGCCAGACGGTGCGCAGCCCATTCTCGCCGGGCGGGCCTTCCACCGCGTGGACGCGATAGAGCGCCTGCACCGCGGTCTTCAACGTTTCCACGGAGGTTTCTGCCATGTCTGAACGAAGACTAGGTGCGAAGGTCCCAAAACGAAAGACGACCCACCGCCCGTCTGCCTGTCGGCCCCGCTCCTCTCGCACCTGGAGCCTCCCTACTGTTCACACCAGGAGGATTGAGCCATGGCCATCACCCTTCCGGATGAGCCCATCGAGACGCCCTTCGAGGTCCCCGCCAACCGCCCCGAAGTCACGGACGAGCCCACCGACGCCTTCATGAAGGCGCAGGTGAGCTGGGATGGCTGGGCCGCGCACGGAGGCGGCCACGTCCCGGAAGACTACGCGTGGACCTCCAATCCCAAGGAGCGCCAGGACGAGCTGATGGGCGAATGGCCCGCCGGGTCATGAAGCCGCGTGCGCCCGCCCGTCCGCTGTGCTTAGCGTGCCTGCCCACATGAGCCGCTCCCGCGACAGAGGTGATGACTTCCACCGCCACTTCGAGGGCGCCCAGACGCTCGACGGCCTGCTGGACCTGGCCGGCAGCGGGCTGGACAGCGCCCAGGTCCTCGAACGCATGCGGGACGCCCGCGCCGATGGCACGCCCCCCAGCGACGTCATCCCCGCGCTGTTCGACGAGGAGCCGCGCTTCCCCTCCCCCGAAATCGCCCGGCGCCTGTACCAGAACCTGCTGGGCCTCTGGGATTTGGTGGCGGAGGGAAAACACGTGCGGCTGGAAGACGAGGCCCGCCCGCCCCGCCCGAAGAAGGTGAAGGCCCCCGCGCCCGCGCCCTTCCACCCGGGGACGCCCACGGGCGAATTCGTGGAGGCCGCCTGGCGTTATTTGGAGGACGACGAGAAGACGCGCACGCGCTTCACCCATGCCTTCGAAAACCGGCAGGACGCGCTGCTGGGCGCGCTTGACGCGGCGGCGCTCACGGACGAAGGATATGGCGTCGCCCGCCACCTGCTCCTCGAGCTGTACGCCATGTTGGAGCTGGGCTGGCCGCCGGGACTCACGTCCATCAAGCCGGCGGTGCTGGAGGCGGACACGGATGCCCCGCCAGTGCCTCAGCCGCTGAAGGACTACGCGGACGAGGCGCTCTTCGAGGCGGAGCAGGACGAGGAGCAGCCCCTGTCCTCCCAGGAACTGGAGGTGGTGCGGCGCCTCGTCCATCGCGGACTGGCGGCGCTGTGGGGCGCTCGCAAGGAGAGATGAAGGATGGCCAAGGACAGGGACGACAACGGCGGCGGCGGCTTCTCCGGCAAGCGCAACAAGAGCTGGCGCGAAATCGACGCGGGGCGCGGCAAGGGCAGCAAGTACGCCTCCCGCCAGGATGACCCCGCGCAGCAGAAGCTGGAGCGCAGCGCGAGCTACCAGAAGTACAAGGCCGCCGCGGACGCGCTCTTCACCGGCGGCGAGCTGCCGGAGGGGCTGGCGAAGACGTTCGACCCCGAGGGCAAGCGCAAGGCCCAGAAGCAGGCCATGCAGAAGGTCACCGAGTCCGAGACGCGCGCCGACTGGGTGAAGGCCGTGGTGGACTACCTGGAGAAGTACCCGGAGCTGCCCGAGGACGCGTACTTCCTCGACAGCCTGCTGGACCACCCGCGCGAGCGCATCGTCGACAAGGCGCTGGCGAAGCTGGAGGTGCTCGGGGAGGAAGGCAAGCTGAAGACCAAGGTGCCGCAGAGCCTGGACCAGCGCCTGAAGTCCGTCGAGCTGACGAGCATGGATCCCGACATGCAGGGCCGCGCCAAGGCGCTGCGCGAGAAGCTGCGCGCCTGAGCTTCAGCGCACGACGGCGGCGGGCCCAGGCGGCGGCGGTGGCACGCTCCGTCCGCCGCGGTACACCAGCACCACGGCCCGCTGGTTCCCCTCGCCCGGCTCGTGCACCACGCGCAGCTCCTCGCCCGCGCGCACGTAGAAGGACGTCTCCCCCTCCTCCAGCCTCCAGCCCGCGCGCGTGAGCGCCTGGGCGTAGAAGGCGTCCACGGCCTCGCCGGACAATGGGACGTGGAAGGCGAGCGTGCGTGAGCTCTCGCTGTTGACGCGCAACACCTGGCTGGCCTGGGGCGGCATGGGCGCGAAGTCCCCCGCCGCCGCCGGGTCCCTGCGCAGGGCGTGATTGGCCTCACCGAGGTACATCATCGTGGTGCGGTCCGGCCGCGGCTGGAAGATGACGGTGTAGGTGATGCCCCGGTGGCCGTCGATGGCGGTGAGCATCACCGCGCCGCTGGCGAGCTGCGGCTGCTCGTGGCCCGGTGGCAGGTGCAGGCCCGCCTGGATGAAGGCGTCCGCGAAGCGCTGCACCAGGTCATCCATCCGCTCCTTCGCGTGCACGGCGCGCAGCGCGACGGGGATGCCCCCTGCCTCGACGATTTCGTTCGACTCGACGGTGTCGATGACCTGCACGCGGGGCCAGGCGAAGCGCGGCCGCGCGGGAGGCTCGGGCTGTGCCGGGGGCGCGGCGGGTGCCTTGCCCGCCGAGCCCTGTGCGGCCACGGGTGCCTTCGCCGCCGTGCCCTGGGCCACCACCGGCGCCGCGCCGAGCAGGGACGCCGTGACGAGCAGCCCCCGGCGCCACGTCACCGCGGCACCCCGAGCCAGTGGTTCGCGCGGCCCACCTTGTACGAGCGGATGTTGGGCGCGTCGAAGGGCGTCACCTCCCAGCGCGTCTGGCCGCCGGCGTGCGTGGAGCCGAGGTTCTCCTCGTAGTTGTCCTCCTCGCCGCGGAAGCTCATGAAGAACTGGTCTTCATTGACGCCGGTCGCGCCGGTAATCGCCGCGAGCGCGGAGCCGGCGTTACCCGCCGCACCGTTGGCCCGGTACACGCGCTGCGCCCACTCGTAGTAGTCCAGGTTGGCGCACCGGCGCGCGCCGTTGACGTTGAGCGCGCAGGCCCGGCCCTCCTCCACGCCGCCCAGCCCCCAGTCATCCAGCAGCATGCCGAAGCGCGCCGTGCAGCGGCCGCCCGAGGCGCGCCCGGCGGCGCACACCGTGAAGGCATCGGCGGCCCGGCGCTGGGACACCTTGAAGAACCCCTCCCGGCCATTCTCCAGATAGCGGCCAATCCGGACGCCGCGAATGCTCGAGGACGCGGTGCACCCCATGCCCTGCGTCCCCATGGCGATGGTGCCGGCCAGGTCCGGGTCGGCATCCGCCATGGCGAGGCCGCGCACGGTGCCCGGCAGCTCCGGGCGGCAATCCACCTGGATGGGCTGCGCGCGGGCAATGGCCTGCTGGACGGCCACGCCCGTGCGGCCCATGCGCTGACGTCCGTCGAAGTCCGCGTAGCGGCCATTGGCCTCCGCCTCGGCGGCGAGCACCGTGCCCCGTCGGCCCCACTCGTTGTCCTGCGGGTCGTGCATCACCCGGCCGGTGGCGTTCCACATCGCGAAGTTGGCGGCCTCCTGCACCTTGAGCGTCAGCGCGCCCACCTCGGCGAAGTAGATGCCGAACAGCAGGATGGTGACGAACACCATCACCCCCAGCGCCGTCTCCACCAGCGACTGGCCTCGTGCATGGCGAACCCGCATGTCAGTAGCCCCTGTCGCCGGGGCCACCGCCCCGGTAGCCCACGGAGTGCAGCTCTCGCAGCGCCCGCGCATGACCGGAGAAGCCGGCGGCGGACAGGCTGTCCGCGGGCCGGTCATCCCGGGCGCCCTCCGCGCTCACCAGCGTGGCGCGCCAGAAGGGGTTGAGGAAGTTGGGAGGCTCGCGCCAGCCGCCGCCCTGCGCCGCGGGCCGGGGCCGGTGGTAGTAGACCATGCCGGCGGAGAGGGCCACCTGGTTGCGGTGCACGTCCTCGCGGCCCGTGGGGCGGATGCGGCCCAGCGGGCTGCTGTTGTCGAACTCTGTTTCAGTCCCCGCGAAGCGGAAGCGGAAGAAGAGGTTCCATGGGTCCGGGCGGGCCCGGCGCTCCGCGCTCGCGTAGTCCCGGTACAGCATGCTGTACAGCTTGGGCTGGCCGTAGTGGTTGGACGCGCCCGCGTGCAGTTCGTCCACGTTGTAGCCAACGGAGTAGGGCCAGATGCCGGGGCACACCGAGCACGCGCCCAGCGTGTGCGTCTCGTAGGTTGGCTTGCCGTCCTCCGGCGCCTGGCCCGGGGGCATGCGCGCGCCGTAGACGTGCTGGTCCTCGTGCGTCTGCTCCTCATCGGACATCACCCACGCATCCGTCGCGATGGGCGGAAGCGTCGGCGCTCGGGTGCAGCGCGTGGGGATGACGACGCGCCCGTGGTCATGCGCCGTCGAGTTGCGGCCCGAGACGGTGTGGTACGTCGCGGGGTCCATCTGCGACACCGAGCCGTAGCGGCGAAAGCTGGTGGAGATGGCGGCGCCGCCGGTGCCGAAGCCGGCGGTGCCTCCCGGACGGTTGTGGACCCACGTCCACCCCATGCTCCCCATGGTGGCGTTGAGCGCGGGGGTGCCGCCGCCCGAAGGGCAGAGCGCGCCGTCCCCCACGCCGCAGCCATAGGTGCCCGCCTTGATGGACTGGATGACGGCGTCGCGCTCCGGGACGTCGTTGCCACCATTGAGCTCGGAGAAGCTCTTGGCCGCGCCAGCGGACGGCGCGCGGAGCTCCGAGTTGACCGCCTGCGCGACACGCCGGGTGAGCTCCTGCTCCGCGATGTGCTCGCTCAGGAGCTTGCCGTAGATGTTGAGCCCGGCCTGGAACAGGTTGCCGGCCCGCCCCTGGAGCTGCTGCACCTGCACGGCGGCGGCCGCGTCCGCGGCGAACCACACCGGCGGCGGGATGGAGCCGGGGCAGGCCACGTCGTGCGCCGCGTATTCCTGGCTGCTGTGGCTGATGAGCGACTGGGTGCCGGCCATGGCCACCATGTGCGCCACCTGGGCGCGGTTCATCACCGAGATGGCGTTGAAGGCGCGCGCCGTGGCCACCGCCTGGCTGTAGGCGGCCGCGTCGGCGGCCATCTGGATTTCGACGCGCTCCTTGGCGCGCATGCCGAAACCCAGTGTCATCAGCACCATCAACGTCAGCAGCAGCAGCGTCAGCGCGAACAGCACCAGCGCCTGGCCTCGCCGCGAGTGCCTCACGAGCCGTGGAGATTGCACGCGGGACCTCCCATGAAGTACTCGGACATGACGGGCGTCATCATTCGCATGGCCGCGTTGACCTGGATGGGGAACACGAAGTGTCCCTGGTCGCTCCAGCGCACCATGCGCGTGCCCAAATCACCGCCGGGCCAGCCGTCGCGCCCCAGCGTGGCGCTCGTCTCGCCCCACCACGCGGAGCGGCGCTGCACTGGCATCAGCGGGTTGGCCGCCGTGTAGCGCCGGAGCCGGAAGTGGGCCAGCAGCATGCGGCTCATCACCCAGTTCGCGAAGGGGACGCGCATGTAGTACCAGGCCACCATGCGTATCTCCAACGTGCGGGCCCGCAGCGCCGCCGCGTTGTCCGTGGGCTGATCAAAGAGCAGGTCCTCGCCCCCCGTCAGCTCCTGCGCCCAGCCGGCATCCGGTGACTCCCGGACGATTTCAATCAACGGCTCGTTGAAGTCGCGCCCGTAGGAGTTGCGCACCCGGAATTGGTTGTGACGGCGGGGGGAAAAGGCCGCCGCCAGGGTTGCCGAGCTGTCCGTGCGCGCCACCGTGGGCAGCATGGTCACCAGCGCCGCGTGCATCATCGGCAGGCAGTTGCCGTGGTTGATGCTGCCCGCGCGCACCGCCCGGTATGCCGCCACCTGCGCCAGGATGCGGGCCTGGAGCATCATGAAGAGCTGCAGTGTCCCCAGGACAAGGAACACCACCAGCGGAAGGGTCAGCGCCGCTTCCACCGCGGCCTGTCCCGACTGACGTCGTGTGCGTGGGGTGCCTCGGTGGATCATACGAGCCTCCACCATCCTATTTCTCGTTGATTGAGGAATCGGTCAAATGGCCCGGCGTCCTGAAGACGCGCGATTTCACTAGGAGAACAAAATCAGCAATTCTTGAAGTCCCAGCAAATACGACATGGCGCGTCAACAAGCGGACATTGGGCGGGGCGCCTTCAGCGGTTGAGGACGAAGCCGCAGGCGGAGTCGAGCACCACCTTGGCACCCGCCAGCGCGTCCAGCAGCCGGGCGTAGTGGGTGCGCTCCGCGTCCAGTTGCGCCTCCACGGCCTCGGTGGAGAGGCCCTGGTGCCCCAGGGACAGGCGCAGGCGGGCCACGGCGGCGTCGCGCTCGGCTTCAATGGCCTTGCGCGCCCGGGTGGCCAGCTTCGCCAGCTCCGCCTCGGCGGCCTTCTGGCCCACGGGCACCGCCGCGTCCACGAAGTCCGCGAAGCCGGGGAAGGCAAGCGACACCTCGTCGCCCTTGAGTGACTTCCCTTCCTTCTCCAGCGCGGGCAGCAGCGTGGGGTCGGACTTGGGCTTGCCGCCCGCCTCCACCACCGCGACGTGCACCAACGTGCGCTCCAGGAAGCGCGCCAGCTGGCGGCTGGGCACGCGGGCTCCCGGGGACGTGTCCTCCGGCTCCGGCAACTGGACGTGGAAGAGCAGCTCCACGCCGCGTCCCTTCTGGGGTCCACGCCGCTCGATGAAGCGGAAGGCGCTGCGCCCGTAGGGGCCGTCACGCAGGAAGCCGAAGAGCGCCTCCACCAGCGGGTGGCCGGTGGCGAAGTACTCCAGCTCCTCCGCCTCCACCGCGGTGTCGCGCCAGAAGGTGCCCAGCTGCGTGCGGTCCTCCATCACGTCGATGCCCGGCAGTCCGTCCACCTTCAGCGCGTGGCCGAACTGGAAGGCCACCTGGAAGGCCTCCACCTGCTCGTCGGTGTCCACGCCGATGCCCACCCGGCGCGCCAGCTCCGTCACCGTCTCCTCCAGCCGCTCGTCCAGGTCGCGCGCGATGCCCCACAGGCCATCCTCCACGCCGGACGCCTCCGCCTCGCCGTCCTCGTCCTCCTCGTCGGCCTCGATGCCCATGCGCTCCTGGGCACGCTTCACCAGGCGCTCCACCGCGGGCCGGTCGAAGCTGCGCACGTCCAGCAGCGGGTCATACGCGCGCTTCACCTGCGCGCGCGCCGCCTCCACTCGGGCCTTCAGCTCCTGCGCGTAGGCCATGCGGGCCTCGCGCGGCATCAGCGCCAGCTCGGCCAGCCGCGCCTCCACCTCTTCCAGCACCGCGTCCAGGCCGCCCACCGTCTCGCCGAAGACGCCCACCGCGTCCGCCAGCAGCATCAGCACGTCGGAGGCCAGCGTGCCCGCCGGGTCGAAGACGTGAATCTCCACCGGGTGCGTCTGACCGATGCGGTCCAGGCGGCCAATGCGCTGCTCCACCGTGGCCGGGCTCCAGGGCAGGTCGTAGTGCACCAGGTGGTGCGCGAACTGGAAGTTGCGGCCCTCGCCGCCCACCTCCGTGCACAGCAGCACCTTGGGCCCTTCCGGGTCGCGGAAGCGCGCCACCTGCCGGTCGCGCTCCACCAGGGGCAAGTCACCGTGGTAGCCCAGCGCCTCCACGCCCTCGCGGCCCAGCTCGGCCTGGAGCGCGTCCAGCGTGTCGCGGCTCTCCGTGAAGACGAGCACCTTCGCCCCAGGCTCCGACTTCCAGACGCCGCGCAGCACGCCCAGGAAGGCGCCGAACTTCGCGTCGCGCGACGGCAGCCGCAGCGCGTCCGCATGCCCCTTGAACACGGGGTTGGCCCGCACCGCGCCCGCGAAGGCGGCGGGGCTGGACTCCAGCCGGCGCAGCACGTTGCCCAGCGGCGCGCCGCGCAGGCTGGCCCCGGCGAGCACCGCCAGCGCGGCGTCGCGGACCTTCAGCTCCTCGGCGGGCAGCGTCACCGGGTGGCGGTGCAGCCGGCGCGTGGAGAAGCCGCCCACCACCGCGCGGCGGTTGCGCACCAGCCGGTCGCTGAGGCTGTACGTCTCCGACAGGTGTTGCAGCAGCGCGTCCCGGTCCTTCAGCGAGGACAGCTTCGCGTCCTCGGGGAAGCGCTTCGCCAGCGCCTGCACCGCGGCGGACGGCTTGCCGCCCTCCATCAGCGCGCGCACCGCGGCGGACAGCTCCTCCTGACGCTTGAGGCGCTCCTCGAAGCCCGCGACGGAGGGCGCCGTGGCCGCGTCGATGAGGGTGAGCAGGCCGTGGTACTCCGCCGGGTCCAACTGCATGGGCGTGGCGGTGAGCAGCAACAGGCCCCACGTGTTCTTCGCCAGCACCTGCGCGGCCTCGAAGGCGCGCTCGCCCTTGAGGTGGTGCGCCTCGTCGATGATGACCAAATCCCAGAAGGCGTCCTCACCGGCCAGCGCGCGGCGGTGCTCCTCGCTGCGCTGAAGCAACTCCAGGCTGGTCACCACCAGGGGGAAGCGCGCCCAGGGGGACACCTCTGGCGCTTCCCTCAGGGACTGCGCATAGCGGTCCGAATCCATCAGCGTGAAGAGCTGGTTGAACTTGTGGAACAGCTCCACCAGCCACTGCACGGTGAGGTGGCTGGGCGCCACCACCAGGCAGCGGCGCGCCAGTCCGGACAGGCGCAGCGCGCTGAACACCATGCCCGCCTCAATCGTCTTGCCCAGGCCCACCTCGTCCGCCAGCACGAAGCGAGGCCGGCTGGCGGACAACACGCGCTGCACCACGCCCACTTGGTGCGGCTTCACCATGATGCGGCTGGCCAGCAGCGCGCCCAGCGCGTCGCAGCGGCGCTCGTCGTCCAGCACCAGCGCCTGCTTGCGCAGCGTGAAGGCCCGCGCCTCGCCCACGCGGCCCTCGCGCAGGGTGGACAGCAGGTCGGAGCGGGGCGGCAGCGCGCGCAGCGAGGACTCGGGGAGCTCGTCCTCCTCGTCGTTCTCCACGTAGCGCAGCACGTAGCGGCGCAGGCCGCGCGCCCCCGGCTCCTCGCGCACCACCAGCGCCAGGCGGCCCTTGTAGGTGATGACCGGCTCGCCTGGAGGCAGCGGGTACTGCACCAGGGCTCCGCCCTTGGTGGACACCAGCACCGGGGCGTCTTCCCGAGCGGGAAAGGCGACGAGCGCCTTGGCGCCCTCCTCCTGCAGCGACAACAGATGCCCCACACCCCATTCGGGCTGTGGGAGGTAACGGACCTTCGAACCTTCGACGAGAGACATGGAGCGTCCGCTCATAACCCCCTGTCCGGGCGAAGGCCATTCCATGACGGCTTCCCGTGACGGCCTTTCGTTGGACGAAGCGCCCTCCGGAGGCCCGCACCGCACCGCCCGAGCGCCCCTGGGGTGGACCCACCCCGTCCACCAGGACGATGTCTTCCAGCAGGCAGACTGGGTGATGCTTTCCTCACCGACGGCACGCCCGGAAGGGTGCCTTGGGGGGGAGTCACCACATGATGCGCCGTTGGACGTTCGCCCAGCGAGTGAGCGCCGGCCTGTCCGCCTGCCTGTTCGCCGGGTTGCTGCTGCTCGCGACGCTGCTGTCCGCCGTCTACGCGCAAGCCAGCATGCCCCCGGGCCACGGCGCCCTGCCCCAGGCCGTCCTGGCGGGGCTGCTGGGTCTGGCCTGCGTGGCGGCGCTGGGCTTCGTGCTCCACCGCGCGCTGGCGCCGCTGCATGCGCGCCACCAATGCAGCGAGCAGCACCTGCAGCTCCTCATGGACGGAGTGACGGACTATGCGCTGTGCTTCCTGGACCGGCACGGCCGGGTGACGGCATGGAACGCGGGCGCCGAGCGCCTCACGGGCTGGTCCGAGGTGGAGCTCGCCGGACGCGACGCGGACCGCATCTACCCGGTGGACGAGGTGGCCGCGGGCGTGCCCCGCGCGCACCGTGAGCGGGCCGCGCGCGAGGGGCGCCTGCTGGCGGAGGGCTGGCGGGTGCGCCGCGATGGCAGCCGCTTCTGGGCGGAGACGCTGCTCACCGCGCTGTACGACGCGCACGGGCGGCTGCGCGGCTTCGTGAAGGTGACACGCGACATCACCGAGCGCCGCCGGATGGAGCGGGCCCAGGCGCTCTTCGCGGAAGCCGGCCGCGTGCTCCAGCCGCTGTCAGGCGCGCGCGAAGTGGGCGAGGCCCTCACCCGGCTGTGCGTGCCCGAGGTGGCCGACGCCTGCATCCTCTTCCTCCCCTCCGAGGACGGCAGGGTGCGTCCGCACGCGGTGGCCTGCGAGGACATCGCCGCCACCCACCGCATGTGGGAGCCGCTGCTGCGCTGTCCGGAGGATGGCGAGGTGGGCCCCTCCCGCGTGGTGCGCACGGGCCGCAGCGAGCTGCTCCCGGAGCTGGACGGCGCCCGTCTCCCGCCGGCGCTGGAAGGCAGCGCACACGGCGAGCTGCTGTGCGCGCTGGGCGTGACGTCCGCCCTCACGGTGCCGCTGGCGGTGGGCTCCCGCGTGCTGGGCGCGCTGTGCCTGCTGTCCACCGGCACGCACCGCCGCTTCGGCGAGGTGGACCGGGCCTTCATGGAGGAGCTGGCCGCGCGCGCCGCGCTCGCGCTCGACAACGCCCGGCTGCTGGCACAGGCGCAGGACGCGCTGGAGCTCATCGGCATCGCCGCGCATGACCTGGGCAACCCACTCAGCTCGCTCCAGCTGCGGCTGCGGCGCCTGTCCATGCAGAGCGCCGGCACCTCCGACACGCGGCTGCGAGAAGGTCTGGCCGGAGCCGAGGGCGAAACGCGGCGCCTGGGCCGGCTGGTGCACAACCTCCTGGACCTGTCCCGCCTGTCAGCGGGCCGCATGGTGCTGGACACGGAGCCGCTGGACCTGGCGCACCTGGTGCGCGAGGTGGTGGAGCGCCACCGCGACCAGGCCAGCGCCGCGGGCTGCGCCCTCAGCATCCACGTGGAGGAAGGCGCCACCGGCCAGTGGGACCGGCAGCGCCTGGACCGCGTCGTCACCAACCTGCTGAGCAACGCCCTCAAGTTCGGCCGCGGCCACCCCGTGGAGCTGCGCGTCCAGGCCGACACCCGCTGCGTCCGCCTGGCCATCCGGGACGGCGGCATCGGCATTGGCGTGGAAGCACAGCAGCGCCTGTTCCGCCGATTCCAGCGCGTCCATGCCGACGGGCAGCACCCCGGCACCGGCTTGGGGCTCTACATCGTCCGCCAGCTCGTCGAGGCCCACGGGGGCACCATCCACGTCCAGAGTCGAACCGGGGAAGGCTCGGAATTCACAATTGAGCTTCCCCGCAGGACAAACAAGGAATCCTGCTCAGTGAATGAAGTGCAGGTATGACCCTGTGGGTGAGGCAGCCCTGCGGGGCAGGCTTTCATCTCCTTGAAAACACAGCAGGTTTGACTCCAGGCGGATTGTTTTCCCAGAAGTTGAACAAATCTGTTCGTTGCAGATAATCTTCGTACGGCTAAAAAGACCCGAACCGGGGAAACCCGGAAACGGGAGAGGCCCGGCCCACACCGCCCCACAGGCGACGGGTGACACGGCCCACTGGCCCCAGACGCCATGGCGGCGTCGGCTTTTACACGTACGAGGAGTTGCACCATGGGTGGACTTGGAGCCCCCCGGGCCCTGCTCGCGTCGCTCGCAGGGCTGATGCTCGCCTGCGGCGGACAGGACACCCCGGACGCAGCCTCGCTGGACACGCAGGCGCCGGACACGGTCTCGCTGGAGACGCGCGCACTGGAGACGCGCGCGCTGGACACGCGGTCCGCGGAGAAGGCGCTGCTGGACGCGGATCCCCAGTCGCTGCTTGGTGGCTGGCCCTGGCCTGGCAACAAGACGCCCGCGGTGGCGCTGGCGCTCGAGGTGAAGAACGGCGTGGGACAGCCGCTGCGCGTGCGCGAGGGCTCCACCTTCTTCATCAACCAGATTGATATCCGCACCTTCGTCACCTCCACCAAGGACGAGGGCCTGCGCAACCTCATCGCCCAGAGCGACTTCGGCGGCCTGGGCTGGTGGGGCGTGCGTCAGGTGGACCAGGAGTCCATCGGCGCCCCGGGGCCCTATACCCGCCGCCGCTTTTTCCGGAACGCGGCGTGGATGGACCTGCCCAGCCACTTCATCGTGGAGCCGGTGGACTCGCGCGGCCGGCTCACCGGCGTCCCCATCCTGCTCAACGCGGGCACCGAGCATCAGCGCCGTGCGGGCATGGATGACTTCTTCATCCGCCGCTTCCGCGGCATCCAGACGGCCTCCGGCTGCGCCACGCCCGACGACTGCTCGGCCTCCACCCAGTTCGAGGAAGAGGCCATCCTGGAGCTGCGCAACGCGTACGAGCACGCCCAGCGTCAGACGCTCACGCTGCGCTCCGACACCCGCACGCTGCGCCTGCGCTGGAGCCTGCGTCCGGCCGCGCCCTACGAAATCCCGGTGGAGCAGGTGCGCGACGCGCGCTACGCCTACGGCTTCCGCATTGGCGTGGAGGCCCTCACCCCGCCTCGCCCGGACGGCACCTATGCCCCCGGCACGGAAATCAGCTTCCAGCTCACCCTGCGGGACGGTGCGGGCAACCGGCTCCACGAGAAGGGCTACCTGCCGCCCTACAACGAAGTGGCCCCCGACGGCACCGAATCCGGGCTGCAGTACTACCGGGCCTTCTTCGACGCGACGACCACCTACTACCGGCGCAAGCACCGCGAGCGCATGCTGATGACGCAAATCATCGGGCCGGCGCAGAACATCCAGCCCATCCGCTCCATCGTCGCGCTGGAGGCGTTCCTGGACCCCGAAGTGGACGAGCAGGTGGTGGCCACGCCCGAGCGCGACGGCGTCTTCTCGCAGTTCGCCACCCTGCCCTTCGCCAACGTCCTCTTCGGCGGCGCCTTCATCGACCCGAACCTCTGGAACCAACCCAACACGGACACCTGGCAGTTCAAGCTGCCGGACAACGCGGCCCCCGGCACCTACCTGGTGACGGTGAAGGGCCGCCGCGTGTACCTGGGCGAGGACCTCCCCGGGTCGACGACCCTTGAAATCCAGGTGGGGACCCCGCAGCGCACCCAGCCCAAGCACACCACCGGCCCCTGCACCTCCTGCCACAGCAAGGGCGGTGAGCTGGGCGTGGTGCTGCACGCCAACGACAACCGCGCCGCGTGCGCCGGGTGCCACGCCCCGCTCGCCTTCGAGCTGGAGGGCCCCATCTTCGTGCGCACCCACTTCATCCACTCGCGATCCAACCGCTTTGACGCACCGCTCCAACAGTGCTCGTCATGCCACCTGACGAAGGAGAGCATCCAGCGCACCAGCAAGGCCGCCTGCCTGTCCTGTCACAAGAGCTATCCTGACAGTCACGTGGCGCAATTCGGACCCATCGAGAGCATGTATGTGGGGGGCGGCGCTGAGTCTTTCCAGCAGTGCACCGGCGCCTGTCATACTCGGCATCCCGGAAGCGGCCTCTAACCCCCGCTCCCGCACCTCGGAGTTCCTCCATGGCTCAGGTCAAGATGCAGACGGCTCGCACCACGTTGAGGGAGCCAGATGCCGCCGCGGAGGACCTCCTGAGTCAGCTGGGCAGCGACACGCCCCGCCTGGTGACGATGTTCGCCTCGCGGGAGCGTGACCAGCACGCGCTCAACCGCGCCGTGCGTCAGCGGCTGCCGGCGGGCACGCGCCTGATTGGCGCCACCACCGCGGGCGAGCTGGACAACACCGGCATCCACGAGGGCAGCGTGGTGATGAGCGCCCTCTTCGGAGACTTCGAGGTGGGCCTGGGCCTGGGCGCCGGCCTGTCCGTGGACGCCATCAGCGCGGGCGCGGCCTCCATCAAGCGCGCGTGCGAGGACCTGGGCGTGCGGCAGCAGGACCTGGACCCGCGCCGGTTCGTCGGCCTCGTGATTGACGACGGCTTCCGCTACAAGAAGGAAGAGCTGCTGCTCGGCATCCTGGAGAAGTGCCAGACGCTGGTGCTGGTGGGCGGCGGCGCCAGCGACGCCAACCGCGACCCGGCCAAGCAGTCCGCCATGGTGCACGTGGATGGCGAGGTCGCCACCGACGCGGTGCTGGTGGCCCTCTTCAAGACGAACGCGCCCTGGGCCGCGCTCCGCTCCCACTGGTACGTGCCCACCGGTGAGAAGCTCACCATCACCAAGGTGGATGAGAGCCACACCCGCGCGCTCGAAATCGACGGGCACCCGGCCGCCAAACGCTACGCGGAAATCCTGGGCGTGAGCGTGGAGGAGCTGGAGTTCGGCACGCCCCGGGGCTTCGCCGTGCGCCCCACCGCGCTGCGCGTGGGCCGGGAGTACTTCATCCGCGCCGCCTGGAGCCCGCAGGAGGATGGCTCCATCCTCTTCGCCAACCTGCTGGAGGAAGGCACCGAGCTGGAGCTGATGAAGCTGGGCGACATGGCCGGCATGACGCGCAGCTTCTTCACCGACGAGGTACCCCGCAGGGTCCAGAACCCCCAGGCCGCCCTGCTTTTTCACTGTGGTGGACGCATGTGGTACGCCAGTGCCACCAACACCGCGCAGCAACTGGCGGAAACGCTGAAGGCCGCACCCACCGCCGCTGGGATGAACGTGCACTTCGAAATCTATTCGGGGTTCCACATCAACACCACGCTGACCGCGCTGGTCTTCGGGGCGAACTGAGCCATGGCCTCCTCGCAGCCTCCCTCTGACTCTCCGGCGGACAATGCGTCGCTCCTGCTCGTGGCCGGCGAGCGTGAGTGCCAACGCGTGGAGGAAGCCCTCCAGCACGCGGGCGTGACGGTGGTGACGGAGCGCGCCACCACGGCGGCCGCGGCGGAGGCCGCGCTGTCACGCACGTGGGGCCTGGTGCTGTGCGGCTCGGAAGTCCCTGACATGGGCTTCGCCGAGGTCCAGGCGCTGTGGAGCAAGCACGGCAAGGAGCTGCCCTTCGTGGTGCTGTCGCGCGACTGGTGCGAGGCCACGCTGGAGGCCAGCGTGCGCGCCGGAGCGCTCGACTACATCACCGAGGACCGCTTCAGCCGCCTGGTGCCCGTGGTGCAGCGCGAGCTGCGGATGACGGCGGACCGCCGCCGCCACACCGCCACCGCGGTGCAGTTGGAGCGCACCAACTACCTGATGGAGAACATCATCGACGCGATTCCGTTCGTCCTCTTCGTGAAGGACGCGGACACGCGCCGGCTGGTGGTGGCCAACAAGACGTTCGCGGACGCCTTCCGCGTCACCAAGGAATGGCTGCTGGGGAAGCTGGACCACGACTACTTCCCCAAGGAGCAGGCCGAGTCGTTCATCGCCATCGACACGGAGATTCTCGAAACCAAGCAGATGAAGTCCTTCGAGGAGGTGGCCCGCGCAGACGGCGTGGACCGCATCTTCGCCACGCGCAAGCTGCCCCTGCTCGACGAGCACGGCGTGGCCCGCTACGTGATGGGCGTCACCGAGGACATCACCGAGCGCAAGCAGCACGAAGAGATGCTGCGCGCGTCCAAGGCGGAGCTGGAGGCGGCCAACAAGCAGCTCGCCGCCAGCCTGGAGGAAATCAAGCGCACCCGCGCCGTGTCCGCCCGCTCGCTGGCGTCCTACCAGCAGCGCGCGCTGCAGATGGAAATCATCCGTCAGCAGAACGAGGACCTGGACCGGCTGGCCCAGGAGCTGGCGGTGGCCAAGCGCAACGAGGAGGAGCGCGCCCGGGAGGCCGAAGCCGCCGCCCGCCTCAAGAGCGAGTTCCTGGCCAACTTCAGCCACGAAATCCGCACCCCGCTCAACGGCATCATCGGCTACTGCGACCTGCTGATGCGCGAGGAGGGCCAACGGCTGACGGCGCACGGCCGCCGCGACCTCAACGTCGTGAAGACGAACGCCAAGACGCTGCTGGCGCTCATCAACGACATCCTGGACCTGTCCAAGATTGAGTCCGGCCGCGTGGAGGTCGTCACCGAGCTGGTGGACGTGCAGGAGCTGGCCGAGGAGTGCCTGGCCACGGTGAAGGAGTACCTCAAGGGCAAGGACGTGGCCCTCACCACCAACATCGACCCGTCCGCCCGCATGCTCCGCTCGGACGCGCTGAAGCTGCGGCAGATCATGCTCAACCTGCTCAGCAACGCCGCCAAGTTCACCGACGCGGGCGAGGTGGCGCTGAGCCTGGTGCCCGCGGGCAACGAAGTCATCATGACGGTGGAGGACACCGGCGTCGGAATCCCCTCCGACGAGTTGCCCTTCATCTTCGAGAAGTTCCGCCAGGTGGACGGCTCCACCACGCGCAAGGTGGGCGGCACCGGCCTGGGGCTGGCCATCGTCCGCGAGCTGTCCCGCGTGCTGGGCGGCAATGTCACCGTGACGTCCACGCTGGGCCGCGGCACCACCTTCACGGTGCGCCTGCCCACCACGCTGGAGACGCCGGACAACGGCGGCGGGCCGCACCTGGAGCGCGGCGTGCCCGTGTCGGAAGTGGCCCAGCACGTGGGCACCATGGCCCAGCCGGGCAGCACGGTGCTGGTGGTGGACGACGACCCGCTCATCCAGCAGCTGGTGGCCGGACAGCTGGAGCCCGCGGGCTTCAAGGTGGTGGTGGCCGAGGACGGCATCGCCGCCCTCAAGCGGGCCCGCGAGCTGCGGCCCCAGGCCATCCTCCTGGACATCCACCTGCCCAAGCTGGACGGCTGGTCGGTGCTCAGCCAGCTCAAGAGCGAGCCCTCGCTGGCCGGCATCCCCGTCATCCTCATCTCCGTGGAGGAGCAGCGCGCGCGCGGCTTCTCCCTGGGGGCGTGCGAGTACCTCGTCAAGCCGGTGGAGCCAGACCGGTTGGTGGAGGTGGTGCAGCGCAGCCTCCATCAGTCCTCCGGCACCTCCACCAGCGTGGGTGAGGTGCTGGTGGTGGACGACGACTCGGCCACCCGCGAACTGGTCAGCCGCAACCTGCGCCGCGCAGGCTTCTCCACCTCCGAGGCCCGCAGCGGCGAGGACGCCCTGCTCAAGGCGCGCGTGTCCCCGCCCGCCCTGGTGGTGCTGGATTTGATGATGCCCAACCTGGACGGCTTCGAGGTCCTGCGCCGGCTGCGCGCGGAGAAGCTCCAGGTGCCCGTGGTGGTGCTCACCGGCAAGACGCTCTCCGCGGAGGAAGAGGCCCTCTTGCGTGACGGCTTCGCCGGCTTCGTGAAGAAGGGCGGCCACGCGCTGGAGGATGTCATCGCCCAGGCCAAGGGCCTGCTGCTGTCCCAGCGCGCCGCCAGCGCCGGCAAGCTGGCCCGCATCCTCTATGTGGAGGACAGCGCGCAGAACCGCGACATCGTCCGCCGCTACCTCAACGGCCACTTCGAGGTCATCGAAGCGGAGGACGGCGAGCACGGCTTGGAGCGCGCCATCCGCGACGCGCCGGACCTCATCCTGATGGACCTGTCGCTCCCCCGCCTGGACGGCTGGGAAGTCACCCGCAGGTTGCGAGCCCTACCCGCCGCGGCCAATGTTCCCGTCATCGCGGTGACGGCACACGCGGGGCGGGAGTATCAGGACAAGGCACACGCGGCCGGTTGCACCGCGTATCTCACCAAGCCCCTTGATCGTGACCAGTTGCTCGAGATGATTCGAAAGCATCTAGGGAGAACCCATGTCTGAAGAAAAAGCGCGCGTCCTGGTGGTGGACGACGACCCGGACCTGCTCGACCTCGTACAGCGCTCGCTGAGCGCCTACGGCTTCGAGGTGCTCACGCACACCTCCGCGCTGGGTGTCTCCAACCTCGTCCGCTCGGTGGAGCCGGACTTCGTCCTCATCGACGTGAACTTCCCCGCGCTCAAGGGCGACAAGGTCGTCAACCTGGCGCGCCAGTACGCGCTGCCGAAGACGAAGTTCATCCTCTATTCAGCATCCGACGAATCGAAGCTGCGCTCACTGGCGCTCGCGTCCGGTGCGGACGGATATATCTCCAAAAGCGTGCAGGGCGAGGAGCTGGCACAGCGCCTGCGCGCCTTCCACCTGAAGCCCCGGCCGCCCACCCCGACGCCCGCTCCCACCACCTGAACGCCGGATGACATGCCCGCGGGTCCCGTTGGGACGGGGCCCGCGATTCCACACCTTCCGAGCTCCCCCCCACTCAGGAGGGCCGCATGAGCGCGTCCATCAATTACAGTCACGCCGAAAAACTACGACTCGAACTGGCAGAACCCCTCTTCAACCCCCTCTTGAAGAAGTGGGTGGGCAAGGGCGAGCTCGATTACGAGGTCTACCTCAAGACCCCCACACTGCTGTCGTTGCAGGCGCCGGACGGCGAGCGCGTCGCCCATGACGAGCTGATGTTCCAGGTGGTGCACCAGGCGCAGGAGCTCTGGCTGAAGCTGGCCTCGCGCGAGGCGGTGGAAGTCGTAGCCGAGCTGGACCGGGACGCGCTGTGGGCCGCCTCGTCGCGGCTGGAGCGCATCTGCCGGGTGCTCCAGGCGGTGAAGCAGGAGCTGGCCATCCTGGAGACGATGACGCCGGACACCTACCAGGTCATCCGGCGCAGCCTGGGCAACGGCAGCGGCCAGGAGTCCCCCGGCTACAACATGCTGCGGCGGGTGGCGCAGGGGCTGGAAGGCGCCCTGGACCGGCTGCTCGCGCGGCGCGGGCTGGCGCTGGCGTCCGTGTACACCGCGGGGGGCCCGGACGACTTGAAGCGAATCTGCGAGCAGCTGGTGGACATGGACGAGGCCTTCCAGGGCTGGCTCCATGCCCACTTCCAGCTGGTGCGCCGCACCATTGGCGTGGACCGCACCGTGAAGGCGCTGGACGGCCTGCCCACGCAGGTGCTCGCGGGGCGGATGATGCTGCCGCTGTTCCGCCAGCTCTGGGACGTGCGGCTGGAGCTGACGTCCGGGTGGCAGCGCGAGGGCGGCATCGCCCCGGGTGCCAACCGGGCCCCTCCCGGCGGCGGCTGCCCCATGGCGCACGCGGCCAGGATGCAGGTGGAACAGCCATGAAGGGGGAGGCCACGGCCCTGGCTTCCACCCCTCGCGCGCTGCTCCACCTGCTGTACAACGGCGCCCGCGCCGTGGACGTCCTGGAGGCCTCCCTGGACCTGGGGCTGCTGGACGCCCTGGAGCCGGGCCCCGTCACCCTGGGAGAGCTGGCGGCGCGGCACCGGCTGGTGCCCGTGCGGCTCTACAAGCTGCTCGACTGCCTGGAGAGCCTGGGGCTGGTGCGGCGCGAGCAGCCCACCGACGCCCTGGAGTCCGCGCGCTACCAGGCCGTCCCGGGCCTGCGCGCCGCCGCCCAGGCCGTGCTGGGCCCGCAGTCCCTGGAGAAGGACCGGGAGCGCTACGCCTGGCACGAGCTGCACGGGCAGCTTCCCCAGGTGCTGCGCGGTGAGCGCTCCATGCCCCCCGCCGCCTTCGACTGGCCTCCCCGCACCGCCGAGCAGGTGGCGGGCTTCGAGGCCAGCATGGCCGCGGGCCTGCCCCCCATCCTGGAGACGTTCCGCGCCCACCGCGACCGGCTCTGGGAGCGCGGCGGCCGCGTGCTCGACGTGGGCGGGGGTGACGGCACGCTGGCCGCCCACCTGGCGAGCGAGCACCCGGGCCTTCACGTGGACGTGTTCAACCTGCCCGCCACCGAGCCGCTGGTGGCGCGCACCCGCGAGCGCTTTGGGCTCTCCCCCGAGCGCCTGGGCTTCCAGGGCGGTGACTTCCTCCGGGGACCGCTGCCCGGCGGCTACGACACGCTCTGCTTCGTGCGGGTGCTGCATGACTGGCCCGCGGACACGGCGCGCGCGCTGCTCGTGGCCGCGCGCGACGCGCTCCCACCCGGTGGCCGCGTCCTCATCTGCGAGGAGTTCCGCACCCCGGAGCGGCTGGCGGCCCAGTTCTTCTGGTCCTACTTCCTCATGGGCGTGGACACCTGCGTGAGCCGCCTGCGCGAGGTGGAGCACTACCTGCGTGTCCTGGACGAGACGGGTTTCAAGGACGCCGAAGTCCTGCCCGGCCCCTTCGAACTCATCCTGGCCCACCGGTAAAAACGACAGGACCCCACAGGTGGGGTCACCTGCTTGTCCGCCAGGTGTCACCGGCCCCACCGCACCGCGCCAGGGAAGCGCTGGTAGAATGGGCGCACCCGTGTCCGGTGAAACCCTGGCACGGCAGCTGCAATCTTCCCGTCCGTAGCGCGTGCAGCACGGCAGCGACGCAGTCCGACGAAGAGGAGGGACTCCGCATGAAGAAGCAGGGTTCACGCAGGTCGGATGAAGGCTCGGAGAAGGCGGTCCGCGGGCTGGTGACCCCGCCGCAAGGCACGGGAGGCTGGACGCCGCCCGCCGCGGACGGAGAGGTCCGCATCCCCGTGGAGGAAGGAGTGGAGTTGAGGGGCCTGCTCCAGGTCCCTCCGGGCGCCACCGGCGTGGTGGTGATGGTCCGGGGCCACGGCAGCAGCCGCCGCGGCGCCATGGACCAGGAAGTCGCCCGGCTGTTGCAGAACGAGGGGCTGGCCACCCTGGCGGTGGACCTGCTGACGGCGGCGGAAGAGGAGGCCTGCCGCGAGCGGGACCTGCGCTTCAACCTGGGCCTCTTCGGCGGACGTCTGGCGGGCGTGGCGCGCTGGCTGCGGCGCGCGCCTCGCACCAGCGCCCTGCGCATTGGCTACTTCGGGGCGTACACGGGCGCGGCCGCGGCCCTGGCCGCCGCGGCGATGCGGCCAGAGGCGGTGGACGCGGTGGTGTGCCGGGGCGGACGCCTGGCGCAGCCGGGGGCGGCGCTGGCCCGGGTGCGCGCGCCCACCCTGCTCATCGTCGGCGCGGAGGACGCGTCCGCGCAGGAGCCCCACCGCCGCACCTACGCCGCGCTGACGACGGAGAAGCGTCTGGAGGTCATCCCCGGCGCCACGCACCGCTTCGAGGAGCCCGGCACGCTGACGCAGATGGTGGACCTGGCGTGCATCTGGTTCCTCCAGCACCTGGGCGCGCCGCGCTGGGATTCCCTGCCCGCGCCGCGCGCCGCCGGGAGCTGAAGCACCGGCCTTCCACACGGTGGGCCAGGGCAGCCAGCAGCGCTGCCCTGGCCCCCAGCGGACGCCCTGGCGTGGGGGGGAAGGCGCGAGCGCGCCTGACGCCCAGGCACCTCGACGGTGCCACCAGTCGTGGCGCGCTCCCAGTGGCCAGCGGTCTGACGCGCAAGCCCTCCGGGCTCAGAGGCTTGCCGGGCGCTGCACACCCAGCTGGCACCCGAGGACCGCCAGCTGCGTGCGGTTCTCCGAGCCCACCTTCTTGTAGATGGCGGTGATGTGCGCCTTCACCGTGCGCTCGGTGATGCCCAGGCATGCGGCGATCCGCAGGTTGTCCGCGCCCGCGGCGATGTAGCCCAGCACCTCGCGCTCACGCGGCGTCAGCCGGCCCAGCTCGCCCCGCGGCGACGCCTCCGGCCGCGGCCACGCCAGCCCCGCGGGCAGCAGCCGCTCGCCACGCACCACCCGCTCCACCGCCTCCACCACCTCCGCGCAGCCCACGTTCTGCTTCCACAGGTAGCCAGCCGCGCCCGCCTGGAGGCATTGCTCCACCACCTCCGCCTCGCGGTGGCCCGATAGCACCAGCGGCTTCACCGCCGGGAAGAAGTCATGCAGACACTGGAGCGCCGACATCCCGCTGGTGGACGCCTCCCACCCCGGCAGCTCCAGGCGCAGGTCCACCAGCGCGACATGGGGCAGCGTCTCGCGCACACGCGCGAAGAACGGCGCGGGCTCCCCGAAGTCCGCCACCACGTCCATGCCCGCGCCTTCCAGCACAGCCACCAGGGCCTCCCGGAAGACCTGCTGGTCCTCCAGGATGGCCACCCGGATGCGTTCCGATTCCATGGCCCTTCCACCCTCCCCTGTTCGCCCCCTGCGATTCAACCCCGCTAAGGGGATTCCCTCATGTGGGGGGCGACAGGGAATGACGTCTGGAGGATACTTCCCCCGTCAGGAAACACCCGCAGTGCCATCCGCACGCTGAAGGGGGAAGCCATGCCGGAGATGAAGATTCGCGTCCTCATCGTGGACGATGACCAGGACCAGCTCTCCCTCGTGGAGCGCACCCTCTCCGCCTTCGGCTTCGACGTCCGCACCCACCGCTCCTCCCTGGGCGTGTCCAACCTGGTGCGCACCACCCAGCCGGACCTGGTGTTGCTGGACGTGAACATCCCCGCGCTCAGCGGCGACAAGGTGCTCACGCTCGCGCGCGGTCAGGCGCCCAAGGGCACGAAGTTCATCCTCTACTCCGCGTCGGACGAATCCCAGCTGCGCGCCCTGGCGCGCGCCTCGGGCGCGGACGGCTACATCTGCAAGAGCGTGCAGGGTGAAGAGTTGGCCCAGCGGCTGGAAGCGCTCCACCTCAAGCCCGCGGCTTCGGAAGTCGTGCAGGCCGCGCGTTAGCGCGGCGCCGGCCTCACGCGGGCAGGTCCGTCACTTCCAGGAAGACCGCGCGGAAGTCCCCCCGCGCGCCGATGAGCCTCAGGTTCTGCGCCAGCCCGCCGGTGGAGCGGAAGAACATCATCGCCTCCGGTGGCGGCCTGATTTTCAGGAAGCGCGGCGCGTTGCGCGAGAAGTGGTGGCGCATGTCGCGGTTGATTTCGCAGACCGCGTAGTCGTAGTCCGGCAGGCGCATGGGCCGCCCGGCGATGCGCAGCACCTCGGTGATGAGGTCCTCGGCCTCCTCGTCCGGAAGCTCCACGGTGAAGCCCACCTCCCGGCTCAGGCTCAGGATGTCCAACGGCTCCAGGCGCATCGTCTGCCGGAGCATGCGCTGGTTGACGTCCACGAAGCGCGGGGAGAAGCGCTTGATGGAGCCGAAGTCCAGCAAGCCCAGCCGCCCGTCCGGCATCACCATGAAGTTGCCCGGGTGCGGGTCCGCGTGGATTTCGCCCGCGCCGAAGAAGGGCCCGTAGGTGGCGAGGATGAGCTGGCGCGCCACGCGGAAGCGCTCATCGTTGGAGGGATTCGTGGGCAGCCAGTCCTTGAGGGTGAGCCCCTCCAGCAGCTCCAGCGTCAGCACCCGCTTCGCGCTGTGGCTGGAGATGACGGCGGGCACACACAGCTCCGGCAGCTTCGCCACGCTGCGCGCGAAGCCCTCGGCCAGCTCGGCCTCGCGGCGGTAGTCCAACTCCAGGAGCATCTCGTCGCGGAACTCCTGGAAGTAGGCGCCTGCATCGGACACGCGCAGCACCGTCGACGCCGTCTTCGCCACGATGCCCAGGTTCGCCATGTCGTTGGCCAGGGACACGTCGATGCCGGGGTATTGCACCTTCACCGCCACCGCCCGGCCGTCCTCCAGCACCGCGCGGTGCACCTGCCCCAGCGACGCGGCCGCCAACGGCTCCTCGCTGAACTCGCGGAAGAGCGACTCCGGCGGCGCGCCCAGCTCCGCCTCGACCACGCGCGACACCTGCGCGTAGGACATGGAGGGCGCCTGATTCTGCAGCCGGGCCAGCACCTGCCGCACCTCGGGGGTGAGCAGGTCCGGGTCCATGGAGATGGCCTGCCCCATCTTCATGGCGGCCCCCTTGAGCTCGCCCAGGGTGGAGACCAGCTTCTCCGCGGCCTCCTTGCTGAGCAGGTCGGGCGTGCTCCCGGACAGGCGCTTCGCGCCGCTCTTGAGCACATCCGTGCCCACCTGCACGGAGAGGCCTGCCAGCTTGCGCAGGCGGTTGAAGCGGCCCTGGGGAGGAAGCTTGTCGTCGGGGTCGGAGGCCATGGGAACTGAAGTGGATTAACGAGGAGGGCCCCGCCAGACGCAAGGCATGACGCCCCGCCGAGACAGCCAGGCCGCCCTACCTGGAGGCGGGCGCGGCCCCCGGTGGCCCCCGGAGCGTGTACCAACTGGGAAGCCGCTCCAGCTCCAGGGCCTCTGGATGCGCCACGCCGCCGTCGAGCGCCACCGACGCCTGCAAGGCCGCGCGCAGCTCGGCCGCACTGGCATAACGGTCCCCCGGGCGACGCGCCATGGCCTTGAGCAGCACGCGTGACAGCGCCGACGGGATGCCCGCCGGCAGCGGTGGCAGCTCCCGAGCGTGGCCATGAAGCGTCTCCTCCGCCGCGTGCCCGCGCGAGGACAGCCGGCCCGAGACAAGCAGCGCGCCCAGCACGCCCACGGCGAAGAGGTCCGCGGCCACCGGCAGGTCGGCGGCGCCGTCGGAGGGAGGGAGCAACCCGGCGATGCCGAAGTCCAGCAGCTTCACGTGCTGGCGGCCATTCGCGTCAGGGATGAGGAAGATGCTGGTGGGATTGAGGCTGCCGTGGGCGATGCCGTGCGCATGCGCGGCGTCCAGCGCGTCACACACCTGGGTGAGCAGGTCCACCACCAGCGCGGACGCCAGCGGCCTGTTCGCGAAGGCGGCCAGGCTCTGTCCCTCCAGGTACTCCCGGACGAGGTAGGGACGCCCGTCGCGAATGCCCAGGTCGTAGAGCGAGACGATGTGCGCGTGCTGGATGAGCGTCAGCGTGCGCGCCGCCTGAAGGAACCGAGCGACCTGCGCCGGGTCCTGCGTCGCCTGCGTGTGAAGCACCTGGATGGCCACGCGCTTCTGGATGAGCGCGTGCTCCGCGAGCAGAACGACGCCCAGGCTCCCCCGGCCCAGCTCGCGCAGCAGCCGGAAGTGACCCACCTGCTGTCCCACCAGCGAGGCCGCCGAGGACGGGAGCGGGGCCTCCCTCGCGGGCGGCACCAGGAAGGATGGCGGACACCCCATGGACACACGACGCGCGCCCGCCCGGGCCGGACACTCGCAGGCCACCCCGTGCGCGGGGACACAGCCACACGGGGACCGGAAGGTCTGGGTGAACACGGGAACGGAGGTGGTGACGTCCGACCGGGACATGATGCCAACGTCCTTCGCGCGACAGGCGCCCCGCTCCGGCCAGCAGCCAGTGGGCCCACGCACGAGCCAGCGCGAAATGGGTTTCGGAAGAGGTGACAGCGCCCGTTCGGAACGCGCGTCCTGGCGCTCCGATGTCCCCCTCCTTGAGCTGAAACCCTAACGCCGTCACGGCGCGTTTCGCGACGCACTTCGGAGCGTGCGTCGAACGCGCAACGACCGCTCTGTTGGGCGGAGCACGCACGCCTCGCGGGACCTCCAGGGTGGACGTCGCGCCACCGTCTGGAGCCTCGGCAAGTGTGCTGCGCTCAACGCGCGTCCGCGCCCGTGAGCCGAGCGCGGCGGACCTCCCCGCCCGTTTGTTGCGGACGGGGAGGTGCGTTCATCCACGTCAGCCGATGACGGGATCGCAGGTGTTGTCCTCGCCGCACATCAGCCCCAGGCAGCAGTCGGCGGCCTCACCACAGGCCTCGCCAATGGGGGCGCACACCGGAGCACCCGCGTCCGGCTCCTCGCCGCCCGTGCCCGCGTCCGGCTCCTCGCCATTGCCGGCATCCGGCTCCTCGCCACTGCCGGCATCCGGCTCCTCGCCACTGCCGGCATCCGGCTCCTCGCCGCCGCCTTCGCAGGGGCCCAGCGTGTCTCCATGCCGCTCATGTGCCGGCCAGGCCGACGTGGACACCGAGATGGTGTGCGCGTTGGCGGGGTTGCCCGGGGGAATGTGGCAGATGGTGACCTTGCCCGGCGTGGCGTCATCGTCCCCGGGGTACGTCGGCTCGCCGCCGAAGCCAGGGCCTCCTTCGCCGGCCTTGCCGCCCAGCCCGCCGCTCTGAGGGGTCTGCGTGTCCGGCTCACCGTCCGACGGTGAACCGCCACAACCGCCCGCGAGCAGTGAGCACAGGGCCATCGCCACCGCGGACGAGAAAACAGGTTTGAGGCTTCGCATCGGTATGCTCCAGGTACGGGTGTACGATTGCTGCCACCCACGCCGGGCCTCATCCACGACGACCTCAGCCACCACCTTGCACATGTCGACACCAGTCCGCGGGCAGGGGCGCGGCTTCTGGAGTCACAAGCGCGGTTCGTCCAGGACTCGGCCCCCCGCGGATACAGCAACCACGGAGATTAGACTCGCCCACGACCCCATCGGCCACGCGTTTGCGCACGCCCTCCCCGTGTTGACAGCACGACTGAAAACGTCCTGAATCAGCTCACGCTTTCAGCGCTGTATCGCGCGATGAGTCCCGTGCGCACGGCCTGTCGGTGTACCCACGTGAAGAAGGCACACGCGAGCAGGATTTCCACCACGGCGAGACCAGCCCCCCACAGCAGCGTGGACACCTGGAACGCGCCCCCCGCCGCGAGCGTGCGCATACCCTCGAACACATACGAGGGTGGTAGCAGATGGGACACCGCCTGCATCCACGCGGGCAGCGTGGACAGCGGGTAGAACACGCCGGCGAAGGGCGACAGCAGCGCGGGGATGGGCCAGACGAACCACTCCGACGCCGGGCCCAGGCGCAGCACCAGCGCGCAGCCGAAGATGCCCAGCGCGATGCCGAACAGGAACAGCACCAGCAGGAAGGGCACGAAGAGCACGCCGTACGCGGCGAAGGACAGGCCGAAGACGGTGCTGGCCAGCACCAGCATCACCAACAAGCCCAGGGTGCTGGTGGCGATGCTGGAGAGCACCAGCCCACCCAGGTATTCGGAGATGGTGAGCGGGGACGCGAACATGTTGAGGAAGTTGCGCGACCACACGTCCTCGAAGAACACCATCGTCACGCCCTGCATGACGCGGATGAAGAAGTCCCACAGCAGGACGGCGCCCAGGAGCACCGGGACGAAGTTGTATTCCTGAGAGGTGACGGTGTTGAGGTAGCGGCTCATGAAGCCCCACAGCACCATGTCGATGGCCACCCACGCGAAGAGTGGCAGGAAGCGCGCGAGGCTCCCTCGCAGGAGGTAGTAGTGGCGAAGCGCGACGGCGGCGGCCCGGTGCAGGTGCATGGTCAGCTCCGCTCCAGCGCGAGCGGCTCGCGCGCCACGGCGATGAAGAGCTCTTCCAGCGAGGCCTGGCCGTGCTCGCCGGGCAGCGTCCTCGGGTTTCCTTCCAGGAGCACCCGGCCGCGCGCCAGGAACAGCACCCGGTCGCAGACCTCCTCCACCTCGTACATGTTGTGGGACGTCCACAGCACGCCGCCGGTGTCCCGCGCGGCGAACTCGCGAATCCGGGCGCGGATGTCCCGGGCCGTCGCGGGGTCCAGCGACGCGGTGGGCTCGTCCAGGAGCAGCAGGTGCGGACGGTTGAGCATCGCCTTCGCCAGCGCCACGCGGGTCTGCTCTCCGGAGGACAGCACGCCGCACTTCACGTCGCGGTACTTCACCAGGTCGAACTGCTCCAGCAACTCCGCGATGCGCGCCCCCAGGGACTTCACCCCGTAGATGAGGCCGAAGACGCGCAGGTTCTGGTACACGGAGAGGTTGCCCGGCAGCGGCGAGTAGACGGCGGCGAAGTTCGTCAGCGCCAGCGCGGCGGAGCGCTGCGCCGCCAGGTCCAGGTCCTGGATGTGGATGGTGCCGGACGTGGGCTGCAGCACGCCGAGCACCATGTTGATGGTGGTCGTCTTCCCCGCGCCGTTGGGGCCCAGCAGCCCGACAATCTCTCCGCGTCCCACCTCGAAGGAGACACCCTCCACCGCGGCCTTGCCGCCGTACTCCTTCCGCAGCTTCGCCACCGACAACACCTTGGGCACGTCCGCCCTTCCCACGGTCACCATGGCGCGCATTGTGCCGTGGACCGGGGCAGGCGCACGGTGAAGATGGAACCCAGCCCGGGCCGGCTCTCCACCTCGATGCGTCCACCCATGGCGTCCACGATCTGCCGGCTGATGTAGAGCCCCAGTCCCAGGCCGCCATAGTGCCGGTCGGACACCGCGCGCTCGAAGCGGCCGAACAGGCGCGGCAGGTCCTCCGCGGCGATGCCGATGCCCTCGTCACGCACCGACACCCGCACCATCTCCTCGCCCTCGAAGGCCGCCTCCACCAGGACAGGCCGGCCCGCGCCGTACTTGGCCGCGTTGGTGAGCAGGTTCACCAGCACCTGGTCCAGCCGCAGCGAATCCCACTTCCCCGGCAGCGGACCCGGCACCTCCACCCGCACCGGACACCCCGCCAGGGAGAACACCTCCTCCATGCGGTCCACCGCGTCGCGCACCGCCTGGCCCAGGTCCACGTCGGACGGCTCCAGCTTCAGCCGCCCCAGCGAAATCCGGCTGACGTCCAGCAGGCTGTCCACCAGCGCGCTCAGCCGCTGCACCTGCCGCACGGCCGTGGCCAGCCGGGGCCGCACCTTGTCCCCCACGTCTCCGAGGGCGGCGCGGTCGATGAGGCCGTGCTGGAGCTTCAGGCTGGTGAGCGGCGTCTTCAGCTCATGGCTGGCCACGGAGAGGAACTCGTCGCGCAGACGCACCGCGGCCTGCGCGTCCCGGTACAGCGACGCGTTCTCCAGCGCCACCGCCACGCGCCGCGCCAGCTCCTCCGCCATGGCCACGTCGGCGGTGACCAGCCGGCGGCAGGGGGCCGCGGTGCCCAGCGTGATGACGCCCAGCGTGCGCCCCCGCGTGCGCACCGCCACCGCGAGCAGCGAGTGTGGATTCAGCGCCTCCAGGAGCGCGCGGTGCTCGGGCCCCTGGCACATGCGCTCGCGCAGCTCCGGCCCCACCTCGGGCAGGAAGCGCGTCTCCCCCGACAGGAAGCACTCGCGCGCCGGATGCAGCGTGCCGTCCACCCAGGGAAGGGACAGCGAGGCCAGCACCGCCCCGTCCCGCTCCGGCTCCCGGTGGGACGCGGCCACGCCGCGCGGCACGCCGTCCGCTCCCATCAGCTCCACCAGGCAGTACGTGGCCACGTTGCGCGCGGCCACTCGCGCCAGGTGCTCCAGCGTCCACTCCACGTCGTCCAGGTGCTCGGCCAGCGCGCGGCTCGCCTCCAGCAGGAAGAAGAGCCGCTCCTCGGCCTCCTTGCCCGCCTCCAGCGCCAGGTGCAGCTTGCCGCCGCGCTCACGCAGCGCCTCGTACAGCGCCGCGCGCTCCAGCGCCTGCGCGCACTGCTGCGCCAGCGAGGACAGGAAGCCGCGCTCCTCCGCGAGGAATGCCTGCGGCCCGTCCCACGCGAACAGCAGGAAGCCCCGGATGCGGTGCTCCACCTTCAAGGGCAGCACCGCCCAGGCCCCGGTCCCCACGCCCTGGACGAAGTCCCCTGTCCACTCGGGCACGGCGCGCGGCACCGCCGCGGGGTTGGAGAACCACTGGGGCTCCAGCTGCTCCAGCGCCCGGTCCACGCCGGGCACCTGGTCCGCCCACAGCCCGCGCAGGGTATCCAGCACCGCCGGCGCGTAGCCGAAGGAGCCCAGCACGTGCAGCCGGCCATCCTCCAGCATGCCGAGCACCGCGCCGCGCGCCGGGCCCGCGGGCCGCAGCTCCTCGCGCATCAGCGCTTCGGCCACATCCTCGGCGGTGGCCGCGCGGGACAGGGCCGCGGTGACGGCCTGGAGGCGCTCGGTGCGCTGCTGCGCGCCGCGCGCCTCCGCGTACAGCAGCGCGTTGTCCAGGGACAGGCCGGCGCGCCGGGCCAGCTCCAACGCCAGCTCCAGGTCGGACGCGCCGGGCCCCTCGTCCGAGTCGCCCCGGACCAGCGACAGCGCGCCGAGCACGCGGCCTCGCGCCAGCAGCGGCACGATGAGGCCCGCCCGGATGCCCAGGCGCCGCGCCACCTCCAGCTGCGCCTCCGTGAGCACCACGCCCGGCAGCAGCGCGTCCAGGACTTCAGGCAGGAGGGCGGCCTTGCCGGTGCGCAGGACCTCCGGGATACCGCCCTCGGCCGCCAGGTCCAGGGGCTGGAGGCGTGCCAGCTCGTGCACCAGCGGCACCTGCTCCGCCAGGCGGTGCGCCGCGGCCACCCGCTCCACCCGCCCGTCCGCCGTGAGCACGTCCACCGCGCACCAGTCCGCCAGCAGCGGCACGGCCAGCTCCGCGAGCCGCTGGAGCACCGTGCCCGAATCCAGGGACGACGACAGCAGCTCGCCCGCGCTGGCCAGGAACGCGAGGCGCTCCTCCGCGTCGTCACTGCCGCGCAAGCGGACGGCCTTCCCGGCCCCACCCACCTGGGACTCCAGCCCTCGCGGCGGACACACCCCGTCCGATTCCGTGGAGACGGACCGCTCGGGTTCGCGCTCGTCCACGGACGCGGGCCGCGAGGATGAAGAAGGGCGGCGCGACATGGGGTGTCGGAGATAATGACGCCCCTCCGCCTGCGACAACGGTGCCTGGCCGCAGGTACGAGGCAACTGTCAGCCAGATGACCTGCCAGACAACGGCGCGGCCCTACCCGGGGCCGTGGCGGTTCGCGCGGTTCTTGTCCCAGATGGCGTAGAGGATGAGCAGGAAGGCGAAGAGCCGCACCACGTAGATGTAGTAGCGCCGCTCGTCATCCGCGTCCAGCAGCGCCGCCACCACCGAGTTGCCCGCCAGCATCGTGAAGGCCAGCGCGAAGAAGGCGAAGAGCCGGTCCTTCGACTGGACCCAGAAGCGCAGGAAGAACAGCGCGCTCGCCAGCCACGCCATCGCCACCGCACCGTTGAGCATGGGTTTGAGCATCACGGCACCTCAGGACGCGTCCCAGATGAGGCCATAGAGCAGGACAGAGGCACTGGACAACGTGGCGATGGCACGCGGCATGTACAGGTCGATGGTGGCGGGCAGCAGCACCAGGTCCACGAAGAGGAGCACGTTGCTGACCACCAGGCCCACGAAGCACAGCCCACTCCACAGGAGCAGCCGCATGCCCGTGCGCTTGTAGGCCCGGAGCAGCAGCACCGCGCACGCCACGCTCGTCAACGCACACAGGATGTAGACTGCTTCAGCCATGGCCGTCCTTGTCCTTCTTCAGGATGAATGCCTCGGCAAAGCCCCGCACCTTGTCCAGCGGCCTCGAGAAGATGAAGGAGATGACGCTGACGCGCTTCGCGCCGTACACCGCCGCCAGCTCCGTCACCGCCTGCACATCCTCCGACGACTCAGGACTGTAGCGATACGACGGAGGTGAGGCACCATCGCTCACCAGCATGTGTCGGTTCGTCAGGTCCTCCAGCCTGGAGGCGGCGGAAGCATCTGTAATGCGCAGTTCCAGACTCACCGCCGATGCCGTCCACTCCCTGTCCGCGTGCGCACGAAGCAGGAGGAGCACCTCCAGCTTCTCCAGGGAGTCGATGTGCGTCGAGATGAAGCGCTGGACCCGCTGTGGGATTCCGGCGTCACTCACACGGCCACCTTGCCCATGTTATTTTGTGCGTCAACCATTTCTCGACCGGTGATGTTCAGCGCGCGGGCCGAGGAGGATTGCCCGCCTGGCTGCTCTCCTCTGCTCGCAAGGAGCCCTCCTCGCGCTCCTGTCCGGGGCTCCCGGTGCTCAAGCCCGGAAGGTTCCGCAGCACCTCGATGAGCCGAGTGAGCGGGCCTGTGTCTTCACCCTGTGCCTCCAGTGTAGCGATGTGCTCCGTGAGCGGCAGGGGGAGCCAGTCGTGGCGAGCGGCGGCTCGGAGCGCCGTCACGTCCAAGAGGCCCAGCACCATGGTCTCCGGGCGTCCATGCATGCGAGGCAGTCGCTCACTGGAAGCGAGCACCGAACCGCGCTGGCCGCCCACGTTCCACTCCACGGGGGACGCCTGGAACACCTCACCGCGCGCGGCGCGCATCAGCGGCAGGTCTTCGTCCGCGAGCAGCCGGCCGTCCGCGCCGCGGAAGCATGCGTCCGCATGCAGCGCGCGCGCCTCGCGGTAGGCCAGGCAGCCCCCCGCCAGCCCTTGCGCCGCCCGGTTGGCCAGCAGGGTGTGGCCGCTTCCCGGCTCCACCAACGCCAGCGGCATGGGGAGCGCGGCAAGCGCCGCCTCCAGCCAGCGCTGCTGGTTTCGGTTGGTTTCTGAACGAAGCCGCTCGGCCTCCACGCGCCGCTGCGCCTCCAGCAACTCCCGCGCGTGCTCGCGCTGCTGGGCCTCGCGCAGCGCCTCCGCCTGCCGCCGCACCAGCTCCGTCTTGCGGTGCAGCTCCACGAAGACGCTCACCTTGGAGCGCAGGATGGCCGGTTCGAAGGGCTTGAGCAGGAAGTCCACCGCGCCCATGGCATAGCCGCGCAGCTCCGGATGGGGCCCCCGCGACAGCCCGGTGAGGAAGATGAGGGGCGTGCCGCGGCTGCGCTCTCGTTCGCGGATGAGCTGGGCCGTCTCGAAGCCGTCCATGTCCGGCATGACGACGTCCAGGAGGATGACGGCGAAGTCCTGCGTCAGCAGGTGACGCAGCGCCTCGCGGCCGCTGCTCGCGGTGACCAGCCGCTGCCCCAGGGGCGCAAGCGTCGCCTCCAGCGCCAGCAGGTTCTCCGGCTGGTCATCCACCAGCAGCAGGCAGACGGGCTCCGCCGGAATCGCCGGCAGGCGCTCACGCGTGGGCGCGCCGCTCAAGGCAGCACCTTGGAACGCGGCACATAGGCCAGCCGCGCGAGCCACCCTCCCACGGAACCCAACGTCAATTGCGCCATCTCTCCCTCCTCACCACCATCTCCGCCCGTCTGGAGCGTGCTCACCACGGCCACCCGGGCGCCTCTCGCGTGGAGCACCTGCAAGCCGGCCCCCCCATCCTCGTGCCCCGCGAAGAGCAGCCCCGCGGCCCTGGGGCCATGGCTGTCCGCCGCGGATTCGAAGAGCGCGTCCAGGCCGGGCCGCTGCCCATGCTCGGGCGGCTCCACGGACAGGGACACGCAGCCCCGGTCCACCAGCAAGTGGTAGCCCGCGGGCGCCAGGTACACGGCGCCGGGCAGCAGCGGGTCCTTGTCGTCCGGCTCCACCACCGGCAGCGCGCAGCGGCGGCCCAGCGGCGCGGCCAGCGCGTCCAGAGGGCCCCGGTGCAGCGCCAACACCACCGGCACGGGCAGGTGCGGAGGCAACAGCGCCAGCACCGACTCCACGTCCGCCGCCGCGCAGCGCGGCGCCCCCACCACCAGCAGGCCCAAGGGATTCATGCCACCCTCCTGAAGATGCGACCGCAGTCCTCCAGCATCTCGTAGGCCCCCGCGTGCGGCGTGCGCGCCAGCGACTCCTTGCGCCCCAGGCACAGGAAGCCGAAGCGGGCGAGGCTCTCGAAGAGGCGGCCGTGGATGTGGTCGTGCAATGCGCGGTTGAAGGTCAGCAGCGTGTCCCGGCACACGATGACGTGGAACTCGTTGAACGAGCCATCCGTGGCCAGGTTGTGCTGGGTGAAGAAGATGCCGTCGCGCAGCCGGGGCTGGAGCAGCGCCCAGTTGCCGTCGCGCGTGTAGTAGTCGGAGAGCGCGCCCTTCCCGCCCGCCTCCAGGTAGCGCTGCGCGTCCTCCTGCGTGGGCAGCGGCAGCACGCCGGTGCGCGCGTCCGCCAGCAGCCCTTCACTCGCGTCGGACGCATACAGCCGGCACTTGCCCCACAGCCCTTCCTCGTGGAGGAGGATGGCCAGCGCGTACGTGTCCTCGCCGGTGCCACAGCCCGCGTGCCACACGCGCACGGAGGGCCAGGTGCGAAGCACCGGCACCACCCGGGTGCGGAAGTCGCGGAAGAAGACGGCCTCCGCGAACAGGGCGGGCGGTGTGCAGGACAGCGTGCGCAGCAGCGCGTCCAGCGCCTCGGCGTCGTGCAGCACGCGGGCCTGGAGCGCGGAGAAGCTGTCCAGCCGCTCCTCGCGGAGGTGGTGCCGCAGCCGCCGCAAGAGCTGCGGCCGGGAGCGGTTGCGCAGGTCGAAGCCCCATTGCCGGGCCACGCCCTCCAGCAACAGGTCCACCTCCAGCGCCTCCAGCTCCGCGCCGCGCGCGCCGGGCCCCGTCATCCGGAGACCTCCGTGCGCGAACCGCGCGGCGGCATGCCCCGCGGCGCGTGCAGCCACACGCGCAGCAGGCTGAGCAGCTTCTCGATGTCCACCGGCTTGGTGATGTAGTCGGACGCACCGGCCTCCAGGCACTTCTCCCGGTCACCCTTCATGGCCTTGGCGGTGAGGGCCAGGATGGGCAGATGGACGAAGCGCTCCATGCGGCGGATGGCGCGCATGGCCTGGTAGCCGTCCATCTCCGGCATCATCACGTCCATCAGCACCAGCTCGATGTCGGCGTCCTTCTCCAGCTGGTCCAGGCCCTCGCGCGCGCTCTCCGCGAAGGCCACCTTCATGCCGTAGCGCTCCAGCACGGTGTTGAGGGCGAAGATGTTGCGCACGTCGTCGTCCACGACCAGCACCTTGCGGTTCACCAGCAAGGGGTCCTTTTCGCGCGCCTTCTCCAGCATGCGGCGCTTGGGCTCGGTCAGCTCCGAGGGCGAGCGGTGGAGGAACAGGCTCGTCTCCTCCAGGAGCCGCTCCGGGCTCTGCGCGTCCTTCACCACGATGGCCTCGGCCACGCGCCGCAGCTCCGTCTCCTGGGCGCGCGTCAGCTCGCGGCCCGTGTAGACGATGAGCGGCGGCCCGCCCGCGCCGTGCGCCTCATGGATGCGGCGGATGAGCTCCGTGCCGGGCATGTCCGGCAGGCCCAGGTCCAGCACCATGCAGTCGAAGCGGCGCTCGGCCAGCGCGGCCAGCGCCTCCGCCGCGGTCCCCACCGCCACCGTCTGCACGTCATCACTGCCCAGAAGCTCCGTCAGTGTCTGGCGGTGGACGGGGTCGTCCTCCACCACGAGCAGCCCGCGGCCCTTGCGCTCCACGAAGCGCTTGAGGGACTCCAGCGCGGCCACCGCCGCCTCCGGGTCCGCCGCCGCGCGCAGGTGGCCAATGGCGCCCAGGTTGAGCGAGCGCTCGCGGTGGTCCTCCACCGACACCGTGTACACCGGCAGCGCGCGAGTGGACGCGTCGTGCTTCAGCCGGTCCAGCACCACCCAGCCCGCCATCTCCGGCAGGTCCAGGTCCACCGCCACGGCCGCTGGCCGCGTGTTGCGGACGGCGTCCAGCGCGTCCTCCACCTCGGTGGACACCAGCACCTTGAAGCCCGTGCCCTGTGCCGCGGCACGCAGGCGCGCGGCATGGTCCGCCAGGTGCGTCACGGCCAGCAGCACCTTGTCTCCAGGCAGGATGGAGCTCCGGTCATCATCAATGTCCATCCGGCTCAGCGAAGACACCCGCGACTCGGAGACGGGCTCCGCGAGGGGCACGGGGAGCACCGTGGTGGCCAGCGGGTGGTAGTCCCAGCGCGCATGCTCCTCCTGCGGACGCTCCGCCATGAAGGCCAGCGGCAGGTAGAGGGTGAAGGCGCTGCCCCTGCCCACGTCGCTCTCCAGCCGGATTTCGCCGCCGAGCAGTCGCGCGATTTCACGGCTGATGGACAGGCCCAGGCCGGTGCCCCCGTACTTGCGGGCGGTGGAGCCATCCGCCTGCTGGAAGGCCTCGAAGATGATTTGATGCTTGTCCTTCGGGATGCCGATGCCCGTGTCCACCACGGTGAAGGCGACCACCGAGGGCGCTGAGGACAACATGGCGTGGTCCGGAGACCAGCCGCCCTTCGCCAGCCCGATGTGCAGCGACACCGAGCCGGCCTCGGTGAACTTGAAGGCGTTGGACAGCAGGTTCTTGAGCACCTGTTGCAGGCGCTTCGCGTCCGTCTCCAGCTCGCCGGGCAGCGAATCCCCCAGGCCGATGTGGAACTCCAACCCCTTCTTGTCCGCCACCTGCCGGAAGGTGCGGTCCACGAACTCGCGCAGGTCGCCGAAGCGCAGCGGTCCCACGTCCACGGCCATGGTGCCGGATTCAATCTTCGACAGGTCGAGGATGTCGTTGATGAGCTCCAGCAGGTCCGCGCCGGATGCGTGAATCGTCTTGGCGAACTCCACCTGCCGCGACGTGAGGTTGCCATCCACGTTGTCGCTGAGCGTCTGGCTGAGGATGAGCAGCGAGTTGAGCGGCGTCCGCAGCTCGTGGCTCATGTTGGCCAGGAACTCGGACTTGTACTTGGACGTGAGGCTGAGCTGTTCGGCCTTCTCCTCCAGGGCGAGCTTGGCCTGCTCCACCTCGCCATTCTTGCGCTCCACCTCCGTCTTCTGCTCGGAGAGCAGCTTCGCCTTCTCCTGGAGCTCCTCGTTGGTGCTGCGCAGCTCCTCCTGCTGACGCTTGAGCAGCTCCTCCGACTGCTGGAGCGAGGTGGCCTGCTGCTCCAGGCGCTTGTTCGTCTCCGTCAACTCCTCCTGCTGCTTGCGGAGCTCGTCCGTCAGCGCCTGCGACTGCTTCAGCAGCGCCTCGGTGCGCATGTTGGCGGCAATCGTGTTGAGCACGATGCCGATGGACTCCGTGAGCTGCTCCAGGAAGCCCATGTGGACCTCACTGAAGGTGTGGAAGGAGGCCAGCTCGATGACGGCTTTGACTTCCCCTTCGAAGAGCACCGGCAGCACCACGATGTTGCGTGGCACCTCCTCGCCCAGGCCGGACGCGATGCGGATGTAGCTGTCCGGCACGTCCGACAGGAGGATGGGCTCCTTCTCCAGGGCGCACTGGCCCACCAGTCCCTCGCCGTACTTGAAGGTGTTCGCCAGTCCCTTGCGCTGGCGGTACGCGTAGGACGCCAGCAGCTTGAGCATCTGGTCGCCGCCGTCCGCGCGCTCGGAGATGTAGAAGACGCCGTGCTGGGCATCCACCAGCGGCGCCAGCTCCGACAGGATGACCTTGGACACCGTGAGCAAATCCCGCTGCCCCTGGAGGACGCGGGTGAACTTGGCCAGGTTCGTCTTGAGCCAGTCCTGCTCCGTGTTCTTCCGCGTGGTGTCCTTCAGGTTGCGGATCATCTCGTTGATGTTGTCCTTCAGGGCGGCCACTTCGCCCTGGGCGGACACGGTGATGAACCGCGTGAGGTCACCCTTCGTCACGGCGGTGGCCACCTCGGCGATGGCGCGCACCTGCGTGGTGAGGTTGGCGGCCAGCTGGTTCACGTTGTCCGTGAGGTCGCGCCAGATGCCCGCCGTCCCGGGCACACGGGCCTGACCGCCCAGCTTCCCTTCGATGCCCACCTCGCGGGCCACCGTCGTCACCTGGTCGGCGAACACCGCCAGGGTGTCAATCATGCCGTTGATGGTGTCCGCCAGCTCCGCGATTTCGCCCTTCGCGTCCACCACCAGCTTGCGCTTCAGGTCGCCGTTGGCCACCGACGTCACGACCTTGGCGATGCCGCGCACCTGCGTGGTGAGGTTGGAGGCCATGGAGTTCACGTTGTCCGTGAGGTCCTTCCACGTGCCGGCCACGCCCTTCACCTCGGCCTGTCCGCCCAGCTTGCCCTCCGTGCCCACCTCGCGCGCCACGCGCGTCACTTCCGACGCGAACGAGTTGAGCTGGTCCACCATCGTGTTGATGGTGTTCTTCAGCTCCAGGATTTCGCCCTGCACGTCGACGGTGATTTTCTTGGACAGGTCGCCCTTGGCGACGGCCGTCGTCACCTCGGCGATGTTGCGCACCTGAGACGTCAGGTTCGACGCCATGGAGTTCACGTTGTCGGTGAGGTCCTTCCACGTACCGGCCACACCCTTCACCACGGCCTGGCCGCCCAGCTTGCCCTCCGTCCCCACCTCGCGCGCCACACGCGTCACTTCCGACGCGAACGAGTTGAGCTGGTCCACCATCGTGTTGATGGTGTTCTTCAGCTCCAGGATTTCGCCGCGCACGTCCACGGTGATCTTCTTGGAGAGGTCACCGTTGGCCACGGCCGTGGTGACTTCCGCGATGTTTCGCACCTGCGACGTCAGGTTGGACGCCATGCTGTTCACGTTGTCGGTGAGGTCCTTCCACGTTCCGCCGACACCGCGCACGATGGCCTGACCACCGAGCTTTCCTTCCGTCCCCACTTCGCGCGCCACGCGCGTCACTTCCGAGGCGAAGGACGACAACTGGTCCACCATCGTGTTGATGGTGTTCTTCAGCTCCAGAATCTCGCCGCGCACGTCCACGGTGATCTTCTTGGAGAGGTCACCGCGCGCCACCGCCATCGTCACCTCGGCGATGTTTCGCACCTGGGACGTCAGGTTGGAGGCCATGGAGTTCACGTTGTCCGTGAGGTCCTTCCACGTTCCACCGACGCCGCGCACGATGGCCTGACCACCGAGCTTTCCTTCCGTCCCCACTTCCTTCGCGACGCGCGTCACTTCGGAGGCGAAGGACGA